>NZ_CP037452.1:2172663-2450163 GCF_007754425.1 Gimesia fumaroli | reverse complement strand
TATCGCAGTCTTCCACGCCCTTCATCGCCATCTGATGCCAAGACATCCCCCATACGCCCTTAGTAGCTTAGCCGTAATAATTTTTACCTCACACGAAGTCACATTGACCAGCGGGAGCCAAAAACATTACAACCCGATTTCAATTCACAAGGTCTTGCATAACAACCTTGCACTTGAATCGATTTGCCTAAGAACAAAATCTCGGTAGCAATACAATTCCGAAGAATTGATATTGCAACTTGAGAACTCTATCGTTTATAGATGCCACTTATTACTTTTACCAAATTGTCAAAGATCGTTGTTTCCCAGGGTCATCCCCAGAGAAAAACAGCCAACCAAAATCAGCTGAATCAGTGCCAGCAATGCTGAAGCTGATTCAATCGACTTAAGTCAGCTGAGAGAGTCATCTTATCGTCGTCTCTCAGAAAGTCAACCGTCCGAGAAACAAATTTGAAAACTTTTTTCAAAACCTCTCAAACATCTTTTTGCCACAAACCCTTTTGTGACAACCACTTGCCTCTAACAGCTTTTGTTAACAACAAGTGAAGGAGCGGGATCTTAACCAGTCAGAAACCACCCGTCAACCCAGGGAGAATAAATTCCCTGGAAGTTTTCCAGAAAGTTCGAAGGCTTGATTTAATAACCCCTTAAAGGCTCAAACCTCGTCACTGACTAAAACACAATGGAGACGACCGGGATCGAACCGGCAACCTCCGCCTTGCAAGGGCGGCGCTCTCCCAGTTGAGCTACGTCCCCTAACAGTTGCCAACAATACTATTGCCGGCGAATCTCACTTGTGCAACCAAAAAATGGAAAACAAACGAGATTCCTCTTAGAGAGTCAAAAAAATGGGCGTACGTGGATTCGAACCACGGACCTCAGCTTTATCAGAGCTGCGCTCTAACCAACTGAGCTATACGCCCCAATAAGAGGACGCGTATTCTGTCTTCTTATGTTCTTGCTGTAAAGTCTCTTTCGGCACTAGTTTTACAAAAAATTACATTTTCTTCACAGGAACCTGACACACACCTTTTCGACTAAGTTCGCAGTACCAAAAACGTTTTTTCAGGAGAAACGATCCAACACAGTCACAGAGTCAGGCGTAATATCACTCAGAAGCGTTTTCTGAGTATTAAATCCACAGGGTTCGTATCAGAATTCCCAATCATGATCAATCACCTGATTAAAATCTGTTTGTCGCTCATGCTGGCTGCCAGCCTGATGGTTCCCCGAACCTGGTGCTGTGCTGATCCCGGACCGAATGCTCCAAAACCAAACACCACTTCGCACACTTGCTGCTCCCCTCAGTTAACTAAGCAAACTCAATCACTTGATCCGGTACAGCCTTTTCACAATTGTACTTGCAGTGCAGCAAAAGTCGTCGCGAGTCCTCCCAAAACAACCAAAGTCGATCCCAACCAGACATTCCTGCATCAGATTGATACAGAACAGGAATTAATTCCGCCGGGAAAGCCGCTCTCCTTTTCATACCAGGGCGCCCTGCCCCATTCTCGACCTTTGCATTTACTGCATTGCGTGTGGACATGCTGATTCGCTGAAATTGCTTCCATCTATTTCAACGATCAATCAGTTTAATTCAACACAATTCATCCACATGAGGAGAATATCCATGTTTACGAAAGTCATTACCGCAACTCTGTTATCTGTTGGCCTGGGAATGTCAGCGACAGCGAATTCACAATCGGGCAGCCTAAATTGCTGCGATCTCAACCTGAAATGCTGTGAAGCAGGCCAGGCGTGCTGCCAGTCAGACGCCAAACCAGAGTGCTGCGAGCAAAGCCGCGAATGCTGTGATCAGGCATTGGACTGCTGTACGGCTGAGAAAGAATGCTGTGAAACCTCTCGTTCCTGCTGTGAAACGGGCGGTTCCTGCTGCAGTGCCGAAGCGTCTGATTCTGGTCAAAAAACGTAACACCTCCTGAAAAGACAGACTTAATCTGTCTAACGAAAAGATCCCCCGCCGGTCGTTTTACCTGCGGGGGATTCTTTTATTCTCATCATATTCGAGTTCGAGAGACAATCGGAAAGCTCTATAGCATAAAAAGCCTGCTATTCCGCCGCCGCTACCTTTGTCCGTGCCATGTCATGAAATTGTTTCCAAGTGATGACTTCAATCCCCAGGTCATCAATTTCCTTCATGACTTTCGGATCGGTAAACACGCGACGGTCGCCATCGCGGCGGGAAGAACTGTTGGTAATGTTCTGCAGTTCCTGATTGTGAATCCCACAATGAATGATGATCTGCGTCACTCCGGGTTTCAGGTTCCGTAGCGTCTCCAGATAGGTGTTTTTTCGTTTTTCATAATCGGGTTCTCCATAAAACTGCACCAGATCATCCAGAACGGGCAACCCGTTTTTCTCCAGAACCACTTTCAGTTCTTTCCCCTTCTCGGCAATCAGACCATATTTTTTCGGATCCAGATTCGCCACAAACAGAACCGGCAGTTGATATTCGATCCCCAGGTTGACGTACATTTCGAGTAAATCCGGGCGACTGACGACAGCTCCCATATGCGTATCCAGATGTGACAAAGGGACGCCGAACTTTTTCGCGCGTTGAATTTGAGCACGCAGCTCTTTCTCGGCATCTTTAACATTCACATGCTGCATGACCTGCCCCACATTGTCCCAGAGATAATTTTCCTGATCAATCAGACTGGGAACCTGATCACGCGAGGCTACCGGGCCCCAGCGATAATTTTTCCATTCCGAGTTCAAAGTCAGGTGAATACCGTAATCCAGTTCTGGATTCTTCTTGGCAAAATCAGCGAATTCTTTAAACCAGGGACAGGGAACCATAATGCTGGCTGAAGAAACAACCCCTTTTTTCATACCTTCAATCGTTCCCAGATTCACCGAATGCGACATGCCCGCATCGTCAGCGTGAATAATTACATAGCGTTTCCCGGCCTCTTTTTTACTTTCTGCCTGAACAGATGGGAAAGCGAACAAACAGATTACGAGAGCCAGAATCAGAGAGAATGGTCGTTTCATGAATCACCGTACCAATTTAGAAGAAATGAAAAGAAGATTTGATGCCACGATTTGAAAGGAATCGCTTGAAAAATGAACCCGCTCAGATCAAGCTATAGCAGGACACCCTGGTCGATACCGTTTCACTATTTTACTCATCCTGCAAGGAACCACAAATGAATTGTACTTCCGCGAAGCCGCTTGCAGCAATTTTGCTCATGCTGGTTACACTGAATTCCTTTAATGTAAACCAGGCTCAGGCCGAAATCAAACTTCCCGCCATTATTGGTGATAATATGGTCCTGCAACAGGGGCAGAAGAACCCGCTCTGGGGTTGGGCTGAGCCGGGTGAAAAGATCACTGTGACGGTAGACGGTCAGTCTCACACCGCCACCGCCGATGACAAAGGGAAATGGAAGGTCTCACTGAATCCCCTGAAAGTGGGTGGTCCTTATGAGATTACCATCAAAGGTAAAGACTCGGTGACACTCAAAAACGTGCTTTCAGGCGAAGTCTGGATCTGCTCCGGTCAGTCAAACATGGCCTGGACGGTACGATCTTCAAATGATTCCGATCTGGAAATTATGACCGCCAACTATCCGAAAATCCGATTGATATCGGTCCCTCAGGTCGGCACACAGGAACCTCAGGACAATTTCAATGGGAAATGGGAGCCCTGTACTCCCGAGACCGTCGCCAATTTTTCCGCCGTCGGCTACTTCTTCGGGCGTCAACTTTATCAAACTTTAAACGTTCCCATCGGCTTGATTGACAATGCCTGGGGTGGTTCTTCTGCCGAAGCCTGGGTGAATCGTAAACGTCTGGAAGACGAACCAGCTTTCAAGGAAATGATGCAGCGCTGGGAACAGACCGAAAAAACATACGACCATGAAAAAACCGTTGCCGCCTATAACAAGCGACTGGATCAGTGGAAAGCAGCTGCCAAAAAAGCCAAAACTGCTGGTAAACCAGCCCCACGTCGTCCACGTGGACCACGAAATCCGCTGACCGGCAATCACCGCCCTTCCAACATTTATAACGGCGTACTGTATCCCACAATTGGATATGGTATTAAAGGTGTGATCTGGTATCAGGGCGAGTCTAATGCCAGCCGCGCTTATCAATATCGCAAACTGTTCCCATTCATGATCCAGAACTGGCGTGATGAGTGGAATCAAGGTGATTTCCCCTTCTACTGGGTCCAACTGGCCGACTTCCGCAGCGAAAAACCAGTCCCGGCAGACAGCGACTGGGCTGAACTGCGAGAAGCACAGACGATGACCATGGACGCACTCCCTAATACGGGTGAAGCCGTGATCCTGAATCTGGGCGAAGCCATGGACATTCACCCTAAGAACAAGCTCGACGTCGCCAAACGTCTGGCCCGCTGGGCGCTCGCCAAAGATTATGGCGTGAACATCGTGCACCAGAGCCCACGCTACAAATCGATGGAAGTCAAAGGCAATAAAGCCATCCTGACTTTCGATCATGTGGGTGGCGGACTGGATTTATTCGACGTCAACACCCCGATCGGCTTCACCATCGCCGGTGAAGACAAAAAGTTCGTGAACGCCAGTGCCAAAATCATTGGTGCGAACAAAATCGAAGTCTGGAGCGATGAAGTGGCCAAACCCGCGTCCGTCCGTTACGGCTGGGCCGACAACCCCATCTGCAACGTGCAGAACAAAGAGGGTCTGCCTCTGACTCCATTCCGTACCGACGACTGGACCGGGATTACCGCCAATAATCACTAAATTCAATTTGTGAATTTGATCAAACGAAAACGCCTTGGGGAACGCAGTTCTCCGAGGCGTTTTTTGTCAGAGAAACCTGCGTGTGCCACCGTTCGGCTTGTCCGACGGTGCCGTTTCAATATCAGTGAAACATGTCCAACTTGTGTTATGGCAGATTACTCTGGTAATTCTTGATTGGGGAATTTATTGGTTAGGAATGAGTGAATTGCCAGCACTGTTGGGCAAGCCAACAGTGGCACCTCACGTGTGATCTGGTGCTGAATTTTGCTTCCACGAAATGCATGTAATTACACGAAAAAACAGCTGGTTTTGTAGCCCCGAATGCAATTTGGGGTTGTTGAAAACAATAGGAAACGGTGAGAGAAAGCGTGCGATGAAACTGACTCTTTCTCCCGTGTGTATTAATTCCAGGAACCGCGATTTTTCTAAATTGGAAGCATTAGTTTCCTACCGTCAGGTAGCGTTTCTTAATTCGAATGCCTCTTTATAAATGGGAGGAACCAGGGCTAACGCCCAATGGCACTTACTTCACATCATTCTTCCGTCGAATCTGCTCTTTTTTCTCGCTTTTTGAAGTGCGTTGACTTGGGGCGTCGTCGATACGCCTCCCGGGGATATTTGCGACCCGGTCGGTTGGGAAGCTTGTCCTGCATGGCGATGCCCAGCGCGAAACGAAAACGCTCTCGCCAGTCGGCAGCCGTGGTATACATCGACGACATGAGAAACGTCCGGAATGTGGTCCAGATTCTTTTGAAGCTCATGCGACGCGGAGGCTCTTTGATCAGATCTGCCGCCTGCCGCCGAAATTGAACGACCAGATTATAGGCGACCATTGAAGTCAGCAGTTCCTTGTGGAACATCTCCACGCTCCGCGCACGAATGTTTTCCGTATCCAGGACCACTTTGATATTCCGAATATCGGTTTCGACATCGGTCCGCCGCGCATACAGGTCGGACAGTAGCTCGACGGATTCATCCAGACTGGTGACCAGGTACAGCGGCTTCCCTTCGTTCGTTTCGATTTCATGCAGTTGAACCGACAGCACCGCGTCGGCAGGCAAATCGGGATGCTTCTTGCGTTCGCTGGGACTGGGCTGCCACTGACAGGACCAGGTTTTTCTGTCTGTTCCTTCTTTGACCAGAGTGGCAATTTTGCGCAGTCGATCGAACCGCTGCTTAGACAGTCGGAACAGGAATGACAGATCGGCCTGCTGAACCTTGTGGGCCACGGAAAAAATACCATAGCCGGCATCCGCCATGACAATACTGTCAGGGGGCATTTGCGTCAGGCAGTTGTCGATCAGCGTGGTTTCAGACACCGCCTCTGGACCGTACATGGCGCCCACTTCCGGAACCAGGGCAGCGCCGCTGGAGAGTTCATGAGCGACCACCAGCAAAGCCACAGGCCAGACCCCTTCGCCGTATTGATTCGAGGCGGGAGGATACTGCTCCTGCAGTTCTTCTTCTGGCGGCAGTGTGATCGTGGTGCCGTCGATCATAAACACGCGGCGATCCTGAAACGACGCCGGCGATGCTTCGATCATGGACTGACTGACTTCTCTGGCGAGCCATTCTGCAACACTGCACGGCAGACGCGTTCTGGCCCGGCTGTAGGCGCCTGTATTCAGCGAGAGTGTCCCCTCTGAGACGCGTTTATTATCGGGCAGCAGCTCTGGTTTGGAATCCAGCAGTTTTTTGACAGCCGCTTCCAGAGAGGCATCGGGATTCATCCGCTGATACACGAGCATCCAGAGCACGACACTGGTCGTGTAAACGGCGTTCGTACGTGTCGGATATAACTCGTCGGCCTGACTCAGATCGACCAGTTCCTGAATCTGTTCGAAGGCTTTGTCGAATTCTTGATCGAGTTGAGGATCAGCGGGGATTGTTCGTCTTGCACACATGCCAAAATGACTCCTTGTTAGAGAAGTTTTATGTCATGCGCAAATATCATGCCAGTCATGGCGGTTGGAATGATTATTTTTAAAGTAAGTGCCATTAGGCTAACGCCCTTCGGCTAATAAGTCATTCCGGCTGGCAAAGTACCTAAAAACAAAATCAGCCACACGGTGTTAGCCGTGGTCTAAACCGAACTGGGTTAAGTTTCGATCTTGGGAATCACATTTAAAATCAATAAATAAACTACCTAGCGCCGTGCCGCTCACATAATTGATGCCGGTCACAACCACTTCTTCTTTTTGAAATAGATGATCAAGACTGTGGGAAGTGTGATGAAAACAAGCCAGACTACGGGATAGCTCCACTTCCATTTCAGTTCCGGCATGTATTCGAAGTTCATTCCGTAGATCCCGGCGATAAAGGTCAGGGGAATAAAAATCGAAGCGAATACTGTCAGGATTTTCATCACTTCATTCATTTTATTGCTGACACTGGAAACATAAATGTCCAGCAGGCCTCCCAGCATGTCACGATAGGAATCGACTGATTCGGTAATTCGCAAGACGTGGTCGAACACATCCCGATAGTAAATATGGATCTTCTCGCTGATCAATTCATGGTCAGAACGCAGAATGGCTGAGAGCAACTCTCTTTGAGGAGATGTAGCACGTTTGATATCGATCAATTCCCGTTTCAGACGCTGGATTGCCACCAGAGTATCAGATGTAGGATTGGTCAGTAGCTCTTCTTCGATGTCATCGACCTGTTCATCCATGGAATCGAGCAATAAAAAATTCTGATCCACGATCGTATCTAAAAGCGCATAGGTCAGATAATCCGATCCCAGACTCCGAATACGACCAGTGCTGTTCCGAATTCGCTGAACCAGCGGGAGGAACAGATCATCCTTGCGTTCCTTAAACGTGAAGACAAAGTCATTGAGCACCAGAATACTAACCTGCTCGTATTTTACTCTGAAATCTACCGAGCTTGAGTCATTCTCCCCTGACGACAACCCTTTGAGCACGATGTAGAGGTAGTCGTCGTACTCTTCAAATTTCGGTCGCTGGTGGGTATTTAAGATGTCTTCCAGCACCAGGGGATGAATGTTGAAATACTTTCCGATCAACTCGGTGATTTCGACATTTTTCAATCCTTCCAGACAAACCCAGGTGATTGAGTCCTTCTCTCGGAATTTGAGCAGGTCCTCCACCGTTTCCACGACCGGTTCTTCGAGATCGATTCGACCATAATCAATCACGGAAATACGGGTTTCCTCTTCATCAAAATCACCGATATGCACCAGCGAACCTGGTGGCATCCCCGTCTTCTTTGAAATTCTGCTATAGGAATCGATCATCTATTTCTGCCCAAAATCAGAGTGATTTTCCTTCCGCTCCGGCCGCTGTGTGATGCCACCGATGGGGTAAAACAGCAGAGGGACGCAAGATTTATGTCGACATCAGGCGGATTTTAAGAGATCTTAAGAAGTTCTGCGAGACCAAGCTGCTCGCCACCGAGGGACTAGATTTCGATGGAATTCCCGTCTTCATGATACAGCACGCGGTACAATTCACGCCGACGGTCATTCCAGTTCTGCACACTGCCCCCCTCACGATGGCGGCGCAATTGCTCGAAATCGAGGTCGTGAATGATCACTGTTTCCACATTTGGATTACACTCAGCCGCCACCGCATCGCGGGCAAACTCGACATCAGCGGGCGTAAAGATACCAGACTGTGCATAGTGAATGTCCGCGTTTTCGACAAAAGGCAGGTTGCCCGTGCAGCCTGAAATCGCCACGTACAGATGATTTTCGATACAACGGGCCTGCGCACAGTGCCTGACACGCAGGTATCCGTGGCGGGTGTCCGTATTAAAGGGAACAAACACAATTTGCGCCCCTTTTTGAGCGGCGATGCGTGCCAGTTCGGGAAACTCGATATCGTAACAGATTTGAATCGCGATCCTGCCGCAATCGGTGTCAAACACTTCCACGCGTTCGCCAGAACTCACGCCCCACCATTTCCGTTCGCTGGGTGTAATGTGAATTTTATACTGTTTGCCAATCGTACCATCCCGGCCAAACAGATAGGAAATGTTATACAGCGTATCGCGCTCGACCACAAACTGGGAACCGCCAATCACATTCACATTATATTTGACTGCCATCTCGGTAAAGAAATCGAGGTATTGTGGCGTGAATTCTGCCAGCCGGCGTGCGGCCTGCCCCGGGCGCGTGGGCTCGACACAAGAGAGCAGCTGCGTTGTGAACAGCTCCGGAAACAGGATAAAATCGCACTTGTAGTCCGAAGCGGTATCGAGAAAGAATTCACACTGCTGGGCAAACTCGTCAAAACTTTTCACCGAACGCATCTGGTACTGGACCACACAGATGCGAATCTGTTCGACCGTATGATGAAACCGGCGTTTGGCGCCGCGCACATAATCCAGGTTGGCCCACTCCAGATAGGTCGCATACCCACAAGATTCGGTATCGGACGGTAAATAATTGGGGATCAGCCCTTGCACTGAAAAGCCGTTAGCCAGCTGTGCCGTCAATACCTGATCGTAGAGTGCTTTCTCAACGACTTTCTCAATATACTCCCGAGCTGAAAGAGCATCCGCATGTTGATGGTATCCCGGAATGCGGCCGGCGATGATCATTTGCCCCAGATTCTTCTGACGGCAGAGTTCTTTACGAGCGTCATATAAACGGCGCGACAGCTTCATCCCCCGAAATTCAGGATGAACCATGATTTCGATCCCGTAGAGTGTGTCTCCCTGCGGGTTATGATTCCGGATAAAACCGTCGTCGGCGACCGCTTTCCAGTTGTGCCATTCGAGACTGGGATCGAAATCCAGAATCAGACTCGATGACGAAGCGGCCAGACGCCCCTCAATTTCGACACACAATTGCCCTTCAGGGAAAATCGCCAGCTGGCTTTCGATATGCTCGCGTCCCCAGGCCGGCATACCCGGAAAACAGAGCTCTTCCATTTCGACCAGCGCGTCGAAATCTTCAATGGTCAACGGGCGGACTTTGATTTTCCATTCAAACTGCTTCAGGTCAAGCGGCTCCATACGGAATCCTTTTCAAACAAACGGCCGGGGATCACACGCTGGCGTATTATTGGTACCCGCACCGGTTTTGACTAGCCCTGTGAAATTGATTTGGAGCACAGATTCCGTTTTTTTCAGCCGTCCTGCTGCCTCGTAAATAACCGTTTGGTCTCTGCTTTACTTAACAGCATCAGTGAGCAACTGCCCAGAATGGTCCCCAGGGGAAACGCAATCAAAACCACCACCGAGCCAACGAAACAGGTTCGATGGCTGATCCGTTTCAAAATACAAGTTCCCGTCATAAAGCAGACCAGAGAGAAAAAGACGGTAAAGAGCAGCATTCCAATCACCATGCTTCGCCGGATTGATTCAAATTGGTCACTGTCTTCATATTTTGTTCCATCGGGTTTTGTCAGGTTTGCTGTTTCAAAAGAGTTCTCTTTGAGTTGTTCGCCAACCTTGCTCAAAACCGGCAGGTTGAAAATTGACAAGAGCCCCATAACTAAAAATAGCGTGCCAATCAGATTGAGCTGGCTGGCTTTTTTTTGCGTCATCAAAGGTTTCTCCTGAGAGAAATATGCTTGAGGGTTCAACTCGAAGCTTCTGCGAATTAAGACAGAAAGTCGGACTCATTTAGCTCTGTCTGTTCCTGAAACAGCGGCTGGACTTGTTTGTCAAACAGAATGAGCAGAGACCAGATTCCCAATGCAGTACCCCACGGCATACAGAGGCAGCTCATCGCCGAGCCAACGATGCAGAAGGTCTGGTGCTTTTTTCGGTAGAGATTGATCCCTGTGGCCAGCATCACCCCGCCAAAGATCAGCAACATTCCTCCCATAATACCATACATGAGAGGCAGCGTTCCTCGCATTTGTTCAAAAATCTCCCGAGGATTGGGAACCTCTCCCTGATGCGGAAAGTCGATTTTCATCACCGATTGCATCATCATGTAATGAATGGGAATGAAGAGTAAACCCAGCAGACAGAGCCCCGAAGCCGCCATAAACAGGACGCCGACCACCTTCAATTGTTTTTCAAGCTTCTCGGTTTCAAGAGACATCGGCATGGGCCTGGATCACAGATGTAGAAGTAATGCGCAGCGGTCAGTTGATCTTAGAAAAAAATCCCCAAGAGAGCAAACAGCGAACTCCAGACACCTCCCTCTTCTGTTCCTTCTTCCTCAGGACGCCGGGCGACCACTGGTTGCTCTGCCGGATTCTGATAACCAGACAGATCCGGCTCATCCCATTCCAGGGGATTCATTTCAATGTTGGAATAGGTGTAGACGGTGCTCTGATTTCCTCCGGAATGAATATATTGGACCGCCTTCAATCGCCAGGGCCTCTTTTCGAAATGGAGTTTAAATTCGCTAAAAAGTATTCTGTAATCCTTTTTTAAGGGCGTTCCGGTAATCCAGATGTGGGTTTCCGATTGCCGGAACACTTTAAAATCACAATGTTTCAGCCAATCATTGAATCTCGCCTGATTCGGCACACCGGGCAGAAACGGGGAGATTCCGTCCGCTGAGATTTCATAAAATAAATCTAGAAAGCCCCAGCCTTCGCCCTCTTTTCGCTTTGGCAGATTTGCGTAAATCCATTCTTGAACTGTTTTTTCTTCTTCGTCAATCATCAACAACCGCGTTTTCAGCCAGCGCCATTGTTCCGCTTCCGAATCTTTGTATTCATAAGACTTTCCTTCTGGCGTTTTTTTCAAGGACTCAATACCGGGCTTCTGAGCAGGAGGTCCATATCGCAGGAAACCATGACGGGGCCCAAGATAACCGAACTCACCATCCGCATGCTTTTGTACGCGAAACACTCTGTCGTAATAAATTCGGTGAAACTGACCTCTGACAGAAGTGAAGGTCAGATTCTCATCACTCCATTCACGCAAGACTTGAATGGCGCGCTGTTTCGATTCTAACTTCGGCTCAGATTCAGCCCTGACTGATACCCCCAGCCAACAGCAGAAAACCAACGGCAACAAATGATAGAACTTCATCAGTGCACTCCCTTGCGAAGACAAATGGCCATGACAACTGAAGTCAGGGATCGTATCAGTTTGCCACGCGATCGTCAAATTTTTCCCAAACCAGCTAGTGGGGAACCGTGCCCCCGTGCAGTTCGTTCAGGGGCCATCCCAAACGGGCATTATTTTTTCTCTCTCTGGTGAGTGATATCAAATAAAATACGGATATGCCGACAGTCAGAAAACCGTTTTTGCAGCGGTTTCTCACGTCGGTTGCTTTTATTCCTGTTTTGGAGAAGGAAACGAAACATGCCTTATTCTCAGTCAGTCTTAAAAAATGAATCGATGGCATCAATCCTGATTTGTCGCGCTGATCTTCCTTCCCGAATCAAGCAGACGCTACAATGCGGAACGCTACATCGAATGCACTTTGATCATGGAGTGAACTCCTGGCAACCTCAAGTGAACGCAAACGATAGCGGTTTGATGCGTCACGAAAACGGGTGCTCATTCGGAACCGGTTTCGCGGGCGTTTCCAAAATCGTGCTGAAACCAGTGGGTTTTATAGTGCTGATTTTCACAGGAGCAGAAAAAAACACGAGAACATTGTGTTTGTCTCGCGCACGCGACGCTATCTCCGCATGTTCGAAAACGGCATTTGGGAGTCGAGACCTGAAAATTCAGAACGAATCTTTGCTTTACCAATCCACACAGGTATCAAGAGAAATTCAGTGCTGGTTTCTGAATGTGTACTCTGATCTGAGAATACTGGTGAAAAGAACCACCCTGGCGGAACCAATCGCTTCGTTGGAATCAGGTGGCATTTTAAAGTCACTCGGCAGCAGCGGCTTCGCCACGCTCGCCTTGATCATCCTGGTGCTGTTTGTGGTTATTGTTGTGGTGGTGCAGACTCGACTCTTCAGTCGGTTCGACAACGACGAGATTCGTCGAGAGTTCTTCCACCACCTGTCCTTCGAGTCCATCTTCTTTTCGTCGTGCACGGCGAACTTGAGATGGCTTGGTCCCTTTGGGCAGCATGCCCAGATTACAGATTGGCTCGCCAGGACTAATCGCGGGCAGGGTAGTCATCCCAATCACGACCGCATCAAAGGGGGAATAGAGCATACTGCGTTCACGGCCGAGCAACGTGGTATTCGTAGCAAGCGGCTGGTCTTTTTTGATAATGTCTCCCGGCTTTACATGAAACTTCAGAAAGCCGCCCCGCTCTGCTCGCACCCAGGTCGATTTATCTACGACAACTTGATAATCAGGACTTTGAGGTTCGCCTTCCAGCATCTTTAGATCGCGAAGCACATTCCGCACGCCACGCGCCGCGGATTCCACGATTCCCGGTTCCACCTTCCAGACTTCTCCCCCTTCCATGATGATTGTGGGACAGCCGCCAGAACATGCTTCACGCCGAAACGCGCCGACGGGGCCTTTTCCATTCATAATGATTTCCGACCCAAAGGCTTCCGCCAGCCGTCGGACCTCGGGATTCGTCATATCGCCGCGAACATTCGGATAATTAGTCCGCCTGACCGAAGCGGTATGCAGGTCAATGCCGTAATCAGAGCGCGAGACAATTTCCTCAAAGATGATTCTTGCCATGCGACCGGCAAGACTCCCGGTGGCTGATCCGGGGAAGGAACGGTTCAAGTCGCGACGATCGGGAAGGTAGCGGGAGTGCCGATCAAATGCGAGAATATTCAGAACCGGTACCAGGATGACCGAACCTCTCAGCAGTTGAAAGTCTTCGTCCTGGATCAATTCACGAATCGCTCCTGTCCCATTTATTTCGTCACCATGCAGAGCTGCAGTGACGAAAACGACGGGACCATCTTCCTTAGCACGACGGATGTGAATCGGAATCTTCACCGTCATACTACTATAACTCTCGCTCACGGCCAATTTGACATCACGTGACTCACCAGCTGGAATTGATTCTCCATTCCATTGATCAATTGGCTTACGTTTGCGAGGTTTTGTCATAGTTACCGTTATTTTTTCAGTTGTTACGAGTTGGCTGACTCATTGTGAACTTCGTCTGCAACGGGCAAGTCGGGAAGCCCCAGCACTTTCGGACGTCGTTTACGACGTGTTTTCGACGGAATCAGATCGCGCATAAATTCCAGTTTGCCGAAACAAAGCAGACGATCATTCGATTCTAACAGCCGATCAGAACGCGGATTGGGGACCACCGTTGTCCCACGATATAATGTCAGAACATTGATATCATTGTCTCGCAGCCCAGACGCGTTGATTGCCTTGCCGACATAATCAGAGCCTTCGGGGATGTAAATTTCCGTGACTCCATATCCGCGGCTGACCGTGAGTCGCTGACGCAGATCGATCTCGGGAAAATCAACCTGAGCCGCAATGTAGTCGACGATGGCACCGGCAATATCGAGCTGCGTACATTTCTCGATCCCTTCCAGACCTGGTGAGGAATTGACTTCCATAATTTGAGGTCCGTCCTTGGCCTCCAGCATATCGACTCCTGCCACCCGTAGTCCCATAATCTGAGCAGCTCTGACTGCTGTTTTGCAATAGGTTTCATCAAGCACGACTGGTTCTGTCAGACCGCCTCGATGGACATTGCTGCGGAACTCCTGACCTTGCGCCACACGACGCATGGCAGCGACTACCCGGTCTCCGACCACAAACGCCCGAATATCACGGCCTTTACTTTCGGCGACAAATTTCTGGATAAGAACGTTTTGCTTCTGGCTCTGCAGCATCTCGATAATTGCTTCTGCCGACTTCACCGATTCCGCGAGCAGCACGCCGATGCCTTGCGTTCCTTCCAACAGCTTGATTACAACCGGAGCGCCGCCTACGCGTTCGATAGCTGGCAGGACATCCTTCTTATCACGTACAAACGTCGTTTGCGGAATGCCGATCTGGTGCCGACTGAAGATTTGCAGGCTGCGAAGTTTATCCCGCGAGTTAGAAATCCCGGCGGACGAATTCGCACAGAACACATCCATCTGTTCGAACTGCCGCACAACGGCGGTACCAAAGTAGGTAATCGAGGCACCGATGCGAGGCAGCACTCCGTCATAATCAGAGAGGGATTTCTGGTTGTAGTAAAGATCTGGCTCGGCTTGTTTCAGGTCGATCGCAAACTTAAGCGTATTCAGAACCTTGACCTTGAAGCCACGCTGTTCGGCCGCTTCGTATAATCGTCGCGTGCTGTAACATTTGGGACTGCAAGAGAGGATTGCCAGTTTCATAATATTCCTTGTAGAGCCGACTGAATCGGCGTTAGACAGAGGCTATTTATTCTTTGACCGCTTTACTCTCAGTGGTTTACCACCGTAGTAGGAGACTCCTGCATCAACAAAAAAACGTTGCCGGAATGCTTCACGTCCTAACAGCATTCTGAAGCCCATTTCGTCACGATTCGCGAGCGTCAATTCCACTTCCCACACGATGCCGAGCAGCTCAACATTGGTAATAATCACCGGCCTCATGCTGGCCTTACCGCTGGAACTGCGAACAGACCGATATTCGAACACGCGTGCTTCAGTCTCAATGACCTCATGCGTTTTCCGCTGCACAGGGTGAACTTTAAATCGAATCCACTCTTCCGCATCGCGTTCGAATTTATGTAAATCGTAGGCATGCAGAGACGACGACCGGGCTCCCGTGTCAACTTTCGCTTTGATTGTATGAATGCCCAAATCAGGGAGTTTCACCCATTCACGCCAGCCGATAACAGATAACTCAGCTTTTCGTTTTTGGACACTTCGTGGTGTTCTCGTCACTTCTGCTGCGAGGCCTCCATTGATTCTATTTAATCGTGATTTTATCTGACTTTAGTTGCTTTCGCTAGTTCCGGCAGACTTCAATTTGTTGATTCTATGCCTTAATTCAGGTCGAACTACTTAAAAAAGATATGTAAGCGGTAGGGTTTTTAGCAATCAGGAAGAGCATATAAATCATTTGTCGAGTGTGCCTAAGAGTTCTCTACCAATTGATCGAATTGATTCAGTAGTTTCAGTAATTGCTGCGCCTCTTCTACGTGACTGTGATAATCATACTGTCTCAGAGCCATGAGCCCCACCTGACTCTTCTCGGGATACTCACCTTTTCTGGCGGCTTCACGGGCATTTGGTAAGAACACACACTGGAGCCACCACTCAAAAGAGGGGGCATCCATGAAACTGGTCACTTCTGATTTCATTGGATCGTCGGTCCAAAACTTGATTCGTTTCATTTCTACTTCAATTTCAGCAAGCTTTGCCAATACCTGTTTGTCTTTTTCCGATCCTGTGTTTCTGGTCATTTTGAAAGCCCTCCTGATCTGGAAACTCTTACCATGCATACAAAAAAACAGGCTATGCACGAATCGAGCATAGCCTGTGTAAGTCTGGTTTTATTTTACGATGAAATCGTCGTCTTTAGTTATTCAGGCTTGAGCCAAAATCCATTGGAGTAGACGAATCCAGCTTAGGGGCGTACTCATAAGGAGCCGCATATTGATACTTCAATGGTGCTTTCGGATTGATGAGATATTCATCATCATTCCCAAAATTGGACGCTGAAGGATAGTGAGGCGTATAAGATCGCGAAGGATTCCCCGCAGCAGGTGCGTTGATCCGTTCTGACCACCCCAACTTGACATCAACAGTACTCACCGCACCCTGCTCACCCACTTGAACGACAGACAATTTCACATCCTGACCTGGCTGTGCTTTGGCGAGGAGTGCGTTTAACTGACGAACGGAAGCCAGACGATGCTTTCCAAAAGAGAGGATGATGTCGTACTTCATCAAACCTGCTTTGTCTGCAGGAGATCCGGGTGCCACGTGCATAATGACAACGCCGTATCCGGGATTGCCATTAATGTCTGTTCCGACTCCGGTCCACCAATCGGGGGCGCCATTGGTTAAATGTGCTGCCAAAGGTCCGGAAGCATCGGTTCCAACGATGCCTAAGGTTGCCTTGTAATACTTCGAATAATGCTGATTCAAGCGTGCTTTATGAGCTTCGCTCATCAAGGCGGCATACTTCTGACGGGCCGTAGAAGTTGTTTTATTGTTGACGGTCCCCTCTTGAGCCTGTGATTCATAATTCACGACTAAAAAGAGTGTGAGAAGACAAAGCAAGCCCTTGCTCGATATAGACTTCTGCAATTTCATCTTAGTAACCCTTTATCTCAAAATATGTACAAGACACATGAAAATTCTATTTGCTGCGTTTCTCAACTCGAAGACAACGTCTTTCTGTTACACTCAACGCATTTACCCTATCCTAGCTCACGCATACACCTTGTCAAACACGGAAATGGAAATATGTTGATTTCCTGCAACACGACAATTGTCTGATTTTCATGATCACCGTTGGCCGAAATTTAGAATCGGCGCAGCTGCAGGCGGGTGGTGCGAGAACGGTTCACAGGTTTCAAGAGCAGCCGAAGCCGACATTGAAAAGAGGGAACCAACTGGCGGAAAAGTTGTGTCATTGAACCTTTTCACGAATCGTTGCGGGTTCAGCCTTAGCTAAAAGAAAACACGACAAATCGACCTTGAGAGGTTGTGAGCTCTTTTTTGTCCTCAGATGTAATTGTGAGCGCAAGTATCCAGCCTGGGACGGCAAAGTCATTGTAAAAGAAACCCGGATCATCTGTGGATTAATTCTTGACTGCTTCCATGTATCAATCACCCAATCAGAGCTGTCTGTAGACAGATCCATTAACTGGTCTTCTTCAGGCAGAATGACAACCACTTCGCAAGCCACTTGCTCTTTCATCATTTTTTGTCCCAGCAACAGTTTTTGCGGCCGAACCTGGGTATCTTCGATGATGTTCGCCGTTACAGGAACAATAATTGTAGGGCGAAGAGAGTCTGGGGTACTAATTTGAAGATAGCCTTCAATTTTTCCAAATTCGTTTGTCGCAACGGAGATCTCAACAACTTGCTCAAGGCCTCTTGTAACCGGTTGGGAGACCTTGATTTTCTCGCTGGAAGACTTAACGGAGAGACCTGTTATTTTTTCTCTATCAGTGCGAAAGATTCGAATTTCCCTGGAGAAGGCTTCACCGACTCTTAATGTCGGCACTGTAATCATAGACGGCTTCGCATCAATGGGCCATTCGGCCCTCCCTTTCAGAGGCAGGTGAACTTGTTTATGGCGGCGATCATTGGTTTCAAATAAGACCATATGATTAAAAGTACCGGGTTGCTGAGGAGCATGCATCTTCACTTCGATCAGTGTGACTTCTCCCTGGGAGAGTGTTTCCTGTTCGATCGTCGCGGGGGCGCAGCCACATGAAGTGCGCAGATTTTGAATTTTTAATTTTTCTTCTCCCACATTTTTGAGCTCGATAGATGCTGTCAAAGGTTCACCAGGCAATACCGTTCCAAAGTCTTTGCCAACATTCTTGATTTCCAATAGAGGTTCTGGTTTTGATTTGGATTCAACATGATCAGAGCAACCCAAAACCAACATGAGAAAAAAACAGCGATACATTGTGAATGAGCCTCGTGGAAATTCTGGATCTGTGGTTTCAAGTGATAATACTGATCAATGAAAGGAGTTCTCCGGTATTAATCGATTCAGAGTGTTTAACCGTTTAAGGCAACTCGACTCCCAACCGATCGAGCTCTGCATTGAGTGCAGCTTTCGAGTTGGAACAGAGTAATGCATGACCATCCCATTTGAATGGTAGCGTATCCGCAGGAACCGGAGCCTTCGGTGGATCGATGATAACAGTGACTCCGTGATCATTCGGCAGGGAAACCACAAAATGGTTATTGTTCACATGCATGATCATCGGCAATTTAATCTCTGAAATAGATTCTTGATGAACGGTAATCCCAACAGAGAGAATTCCCAGTGTCTCGAGTCCTTTTTGCAGCTCCGCCATGGTTGATCTTCCTAAAGAATCACATGGAACGATCTCACCACACTTGGACAACGATGTCGAAACCCCAAGGCATTGAGAAATCACTCTGACAGCGACGGGCCCGCAGGGGTTCTGGGGATCAAGAGTAGCCAGAGTATTTTCATTTTCCAGGCTGGATTGATCAGCGCGCTGAGTTGGCCATAAGTTAAATTCCATCAAAAAAAGCCCCATTGATGTTAGAATCAACAAGACAACAAGCACAGAACGAAGTGCAGACATCTGACGTAATCCTTAGCTTACTTTGGCGAAGTTTTCCATTAGCCAAAAAACTCACGCTCTCCCAGAGACAATTTGAGGCAATTGATTTGCCAATCGAAAGCTGAGAATCGATATTGAATGCACAGCGTTACTTCGAATCAGGGTTTTGAGTGTTTTTGTGGCTCCGCCGGAAAATCATGATGCCGATCAGCATTACAAAAATTGCAATGTTCGTATAAACCAAAATCATCTTAATACTTTTATGATTGATCTGGTTCGCGCCAAAGACCTGGTTAGCAATGTCCTTGTCAGTCAACCTTTCAATGCTATAAGAGTCACCGGTGATTTTGTTATTTACAAATGTGTGGTTCGGAAATTCGACTTTGAAATCATCATCTGACAACGGGGGATTCACTTCCCAATTTTTGAAAATGAGTTCATGCCGAGAGGTTGTCGGATACTCTGTTTTGTCAGGGTCTGTATCCCCTTTACCGACACGAAAGCTTTCATACACGCCACGCCCAGGTACAAAAACGCCAGCATACGCATTCTGATAGTCGGACGTTAAGATCCTGGTATATTCAATCCACTTTCCATCCGGGTAACGCCTGAGGTTGGCAGACCGCTTGACCGCGGCAAAATTCAGCGAGGGAGCTAACCAGAATTTCTGTTTCCACTCAATATTATTCACCAGGACCGGCTTTGTTTCGACAACGACAGCAGGAATCCCCTCAATGTTGTCGTCGCCGACAACACTGGCATCGCCACTCGAAATCCATTCGAGAATCGTTTTATGGAAATAAAAAGTCAGATAGACCTGTGGCTTGATTCTCCATTGTGTTCCTTCCGGTTTGGAATGAATCAAAGCATTTCCCGCCTCCCCTTCCTGACCGGTAATCTCGCGTAATTCCTCTCCATTGAATGCGCCCTCCAGACGTCTGGGACGCTTATCGGAAGGAACCTTAAGGCCATCATGATTCCCTGTTGACCCATCCAGATAAGGAATATCGCCAACTTCGACAAAGTGAAATCGAGCTCCCAGCTCCTGTTTCACATCCATTGCCACATTCGATTTCAGAAAAATTTTCTCATCGAGAGGCGATTGTTCCAGAGTGTTAAGTCGAATTTGAACGGAATAGCTTTTGAACACACTCTCCAGATCAGTGAGTGCTGCTATAATTTCATCCTTGGAAATAGTGCTCAATCCATCTGCCGTTGCTGAGAATGGCAGGAAAGCAAGACAGAAAAAGAGAACGGCAGCTTGATAAAATCGCGTTTTCATCGCTTGGACCAGCCTGTTGAGAGTCACCCGAGACAGGAAGAAGAGAGGCAAGAATTCTTTCAGAGCTTGTGTGGATATCAACCACCTGGTTGTTCGCACTGAGTCTCTGTAGCGACCCTCACTCCTGAGCCACAGGTTCCCTGGGTTGAAGTACACAGAGATTCACAACTCCCGTTCACAACATCGCCTGTTTTGACTGTCGCACAAGAATAGCCCGAAGCTTCTACTGAGCAGTCGGTCCATGTTTTTACGATTTCTCCTCTTCTCATACGAGGACCCCGGCAATCTCCGAAATTCTCAGTTGTTTTCGTAACCGAAATACATTTCGCAGGATTACTGGTTGAAACCGAACAGGTGGATTCATTAACCGGACAAGGATTATTGTTCGGGTCCTGATTGATCATACAATTGGCTGTAAATTTTTTGGTGTGAGTACAGGCGTTATCTCCGCCAGTATAATGCAGACTCGACAGAACCGCCGGGCTCGCAGGATGAGAGAACAAACGAAGCGTTGGCAGAGAACCGAGTAGAAAAGCATTCAAAACAATGATCGTCGCTAAGATCCGATTAGACATGACTTCATCTCCAGATGCGCTATAGAATTAGGAATCGGTATCAATTTAACCGCCAACTTTGCAGGGCGTTGTTTTAGGTTTATTTTGCTTCTCGCCACATGTGCCATACTCAACGCATGTCGATTCGGGACAGTCTCCATTCACTTTTGCCCCTTTCTTACATTTGATACAGCCAAAAGTCTGGGGGTTAAGAACACAGTTAAAACCTTTACCACTCCCCTGCGGACCATTACCGGTACACTGCTCATGAGTCTGATAATGATGCTGTACGCACATGTTGACATCATTGGGGTCTTCAGCACAAAAAATTGTCGTTCCCCCCGGGCAGTTACTTGGATTGGTATCTACACAAGCCTTGGAATTTGCTTTCTTATGGTTACAACCAGTTGCTCCACCAATGAAAAGATGAGTTTCAGAATCATTGACTGTGACTACAGAATGATTGCCACTTACCAACTGAGCATGAACTGCCGCCGACATAAATAACGACAATATTACTAACCAAGAATGGAAACTTAACAGCCTCATAACAATCCTCCTGAACGTTAAATATGTCAGTGTTTTGGCAGATTAAATTGAACAGATCAATTTGCTTTTTTCACTTCTGGATTCAGATACGAATCTACCGTCGTCTCCAGTTTATTGCCGGGAATCTCTGTCGCTAGAAATTTGAGTTCTTTATCAAGGAGAATATAAACCGGAGTCTTTCCTTTCCCGATATCATTCCCCCAGATTCGATCCTTTTCATCCTTACTCGCATTACAGGAATCAGAATCAATAAACTTCAGTTTCCACCAGTTCCTGCTGTTGTAAAAAGCAGCCCCACGCTTATTCATTTCAGACAGGTAGTCTGGCCAGTCATCCATCCAGAAACTCACTACTTTGAAATCTGGACGGTCTCCATATTTCTTAAAGATCTTTTTCACTTCATTTAAATTCTTCTCATAATTCTTATCATCAAGCGACCAATATGTCAGAAGCGTAAAGCTACCTTTGTTTGTTTCAATATTGCTGACATTGCCATCACTGGCAAACCCCTCAATCAAGGGGGCTTTCTGACCAACACGAAACCGCTTTAAACCCTTTTTTCCCTCAACTGACTTTGAGACGACGTTTGGTTCTAATTCTGAAGGCCCCTTCGTTTGATTCTCTTCCGACTTTAATAATGAAGCCTGAAAGAACATGACCCCAATGATGAGAGTCCAAGAATATCCTGTTTTTGAGACCATCGAATTATCCAATCTCTGAGAGAGTGAAGCGGGCAATATCACCAAGTGCATACCCACCACACATCAGGAAACACATTTTCAGGTATATACTACCATGACAGAACATGGACACAACACCACTTGGGCACTTCTGGATAAAATTTTTTAATTTCAGAGAACACTTTCCCTATATTACATAGACCATAAGGCCGCTCCCCCACCATTAACACTGGTAGATTCTTTTTTTTCCCTATGTAATTGCATAACATCAGAATACTCTCAATTAGGAAATGACTCCGAAATCACAAGACAAAACGCATAACAAAACCCAGCTCATCAGGAAAACGAATCATCATGTATTCTCCAATGCTGTCTCACCTGAAAACAAGACTAACCACCATCGTGGCTATCTTCCTTTTATGCACCGGTTGGTCTCAACATGCATGGAGTGCCAAAAAAGAATCCGGGCGTCCTAACATCCTCCTGATTGTCGCCGACGATTTAGGCTATAGCGACCTGGGCTGTTTCGGGGGTGAAATTGAAACTCCACAACTTGACTCCCTGGCTGCCAGAGGAGTGCGCTTAACACAATACTATAACACGGGACGCTGCTGCCCTTCTCGTGGTTCGATTATGACCGGGCAATATCCCCATCGAATCGGACTGGGGCATATGACACGTAACCTTAATCAACGAGGTTATCAGGGGCACATTGCCGATGAAGCCATCACTGTCGCACAGATCCTGCAGCAGGGTGGCTATCGAACATTTCTCTCCGGGAAATGGCACTTGGGAACGGAAGACCCGACCAAGCTCGGCTTCGAAGAATTTTACGGAACACTAGTCAGCGCGAAAACGTTCTGGGATGTCGATCATTTTACGAGGCTGCCTGCTTCTCGGGCCACACATACATATCCCAAAGGAGAGTTTTATGGCACGGATGCTGTCACCGATTATGCGATCGATTTCCTGCGGATGGGCAGGCGAACTCCTGATCACCCCTGGTTCCTGTACCTGGCCTATAATGCGCCGCACTTTCCTTTGCATGCCCCCAAAGAGGATATTCTCAAATATGCAGACCGTTATCATGTCGGCTGGGATCAAATCCGAAAACAAAGACTGGCCCGTATGAAAGAGTTGAAAATCGTTCCGCCGGAAACCAAACTTTCTCCCCGCTCTCGCTACTGGGACTGGGGGGAATCAGAGGCACGCGTGAACCCGGCCTGGGATTCATTACCGACCGACCGTCGGGGAGATCTGGCACGACGCATGGCCATTTTTGCCGCGATGGTTGATCGTATGGACCAAAACATCGGCCGTGTTCTCACCAGCTTGCGTCAAAACAACGAGCTGGAAAACACGCTGATCATTTTCACTTCCGATAATGGTGCCTGTGCCGAGTGGGACCCGCATGGCTTTGACATCCGGTCCAGCCGGAATAATACATTGTACTGGGGAGATCAGCTCGACAAGATGGGAGGCCCGGACACACATCACAGCGTCGGTTCAGGTTGGGCGAATGCTTCGAATACGCCCTGGAGGCTCTATAAACACTATAACCATGAAGGAGGGATTGCTTCGCCGGGCATTATTCACTGGCCCCGTCAAATAAAACAAAAGGGGGCGATTGTTTCGACTCCCGCACACATTATCGATATCGTGCCTACGTTGCTGGAGGTCTCAGAAGTCAGCTATCCCCAAAAATGGGACGGCCACTCCACGCTGCCGCTACCTGGTAAGAGCCTGATCCCTCAAATCAATGGCAAGCAACAGACAGATCGCACGCTCTATTTTGAACATCAGGGCAACCGGGCTATTCGCGAAGGCCACTGGAAACTGTCGGCACTTCGGGGAGGCGACTGGGAACTTTACGATCTCTCACAAGACCGCACCGAGCTGAATGATCTGGCAGAGCAGCGCCCTGATCTCGTGAATCAACTGGATCAAAAGTGGAACCTCTGGGCGAAAGAAAACTTTGTACTCCCCTTCCCCAAAGACTACCGCATTGATTATCTGCCACCAATCAAAGAATAATGCGGTCTCGAAACGCATCAGAAACAAAAACAGAGTTGGCCGGGAATGACCAACTCTGTTTTTTACATTTCAAACGCAACCTGTGTGAATTGAGAAAATCTCACTCACTGGCAGCCGCATTTTTGTCTTTGTCTTTCTGATCCAGTCTGACCATCAGCCATTGCTGTGTCTGATCTTTTCCAATATGAACCAGCAGAGGGGCTTCATCTTTGGTCAGATTGTAAATACCCGTGTCATAAACAGTATTCTTATCGTCCCCCACGGTCCAGGCAGCACGTTGACTCTTTTTATCAATCGATCCCTGCACCTGCTGCGTCTTTTTTGTTTTCGTATTGGTGTAATTTCCGCGGATAATGCCTTTTGAATTCACAGCCAATTCGACAACCGAATCCGATTTTGTCTGTCCACTTTCAGACAAAGCAAATACGCCCAGCGGCATCCATTGTTCTTTTTCGTTGACATCAGCAGAAGCACCGGCGGCCGCCAACTGACTGGCCTGCTGCGTATACTCTTCCGCTGTGCCTACATCCTGATTATTGACGTACACACTGTTGTCCTGGTAGACCACGTTATTTCCGTAGTCATAATAAATCGGTTGCGTATCAGCCAGGGTTAACCAGGCCATCATGGAAGCCCAGGTACAGGCTCTCCAGGCGTAGCCTGCAGGCCAGGCAGGAACATACCAGACTCCCGGATTTGCCGCATACCAGCCTGGGTAGTACATTCCGTATCCATAAAATCCACCCCGTATGACTGCGCCATGATAATAACGCGTAGAAGGAGGCACATGCACAAAACCGGCTGCATAACCGCCGTTCGGGCCATGCACAATACCGCCGGCCGTTGTTCCGCCACCACGTCCATGAACCACACCACCTGCGGCACCGCCGCCATTGGGTCCTACAACTCTTCCTCCCGCGGCAGAAGCACCGCCTGGGCCGACCACGCGTCCGCCGGCAGCACTACCTCCATTGGGACCAACGGCTTTGCCTCCCGCAGCCGATCCACCATTGGGACCGACTACACGACCACCAGTTGCGGAACCACCATTCTTACCGTCAATAGAACCGCCCGCGGCATGACCACCATCAGGTCCGACAGCACCACCGCCCGAAATTGTATTTCCTCGCGGCCCGGTATAACTTCCGCCGCCGGCTACTCCACCATTGGGTCCATGATAAATATTGCCTGAACCGGAACCATTCGAGATCGAACGATTAATGGTATCGCGTCCCGTAAAATCCTGAATTTGGGGATGCGAGTTGGTGACGGAATTGTGACCGGCATCGGAAGGAAGCCCCAGAAAATTGTCCAGTCCCTGACGTGTGGGCCGCTGGTTAAAGTTCATATTACCTACATTCAAAGAACCATCGGTCCGACCACCACGCAAGCCGTTCATCCCCCCTTGATTGAGACCGCCACGACTGAAGTCGCCACCATTGGGACGGTTCATATTTCCGATATTCGACTTATCAAACGATCGCGCTTCGTTGGCGAAACGGCTATCGAAGCCGGTATTGTCATTGAAACGCGGGGGAACATCAAAGCGGCTGCCATAGTTGGAGAACCGGCTGCCATTGAAACCGCCTGCGCCCCCCAGGTTTCGGGAAGCTGCGTCAAATCCACCGCCACCACCGAGATTGCGACCTCCACCATATCCTCCGCCACCAAAGCCGCCTCCTCCGCCTCCGCGAAAGCCGCCGCCACCAAATCCTCCACCACCTCCATGAAAACCACCGCCGCCAAAGCCGCGCGCCCAGGAGACAGACGAATCAGATGAGACAAAAAGTAATGTCGTAATGGAAAGGACGCTGATGAAAAGTTTCATTCGATCAATCCTCGATTTCTGTATTCTTAAAAAAGCAATAATTTATTGTAGGAGCCGGCACTATTTTCGTTTGGAGACGACTTCCAGTGCGTCGGGTAACGGATTTCCATTCACAGTACGATTTACCGATTGCCAGCGGCAGCCGTTGTCATCAATCCTGGAAAGGATGTTATTCGCACTGGTAATCATTCCGTTACTGGTGACTCCCCGCGATTCGATGGCCCAACCGTTCTCCACGGGAACCCAGATTCCCAGAGCATGGCTACCATCGGTATTGAACGTCCAGGACATGATGTCACCCGAAATGGGATCGACGCCGATAATCTGTTTTCCCACTACTTTTTTTGCACCTTTCATGGTCGAATAGAAAGTCCGCTCAATAAACTTATTGCCGGGCAACCAATGAAAGTCTGTGGTTAATGTGATGCCTCTGTCTTCGGTAACCCAGGTCCCAATCAGCCACTCGAGATCTTTGATTCCGGAGAGAGAACCGGCCGCAGGCATTGCTGATTCTTTGATGCTGCCAATTTGCCATTGTCCATTACGCTTCACATGTGTGGCTGTATATTGGCTATACTCGGGCGCCACTTCAGGAACCGATACGATCGTCCGACCATCCTCAATCGCCAGAGTTTCACCAATCTGACGAACAGAATCGACAGAGATTTGAATTTTCGCTCCCTTGTTTTTCTTGAAATAGGTTGAGTATGCCCTTTGAATGGCAGCACGTCCGACCAACCGTTTTCCGCTAGCTTCGATATACTCGCCCTCCGGAGCCCAGAAACCAGCTACTTTCTGGGCATCCCCCTGATTGAAAGCCGCTTTAAATGCTGCTGCCATTTTTTTGATGTCTTGTGCGGCCCCAGAAACTTCGGACGTCGTTTGCGTTGCAGAAGGAGCCGGCGGCGCAGACTCGCCATTCAGAGGAGTTCTCTGAAACTGAGCAAAGCCAACAGAGCTGTCAAAGACAATCAAGAGCAACAAAGCGGGAAGCGTGAGACCACAGCCGGTCTGTCGAAGGAGAAGATTCATTCTGACATCTTTCAGAAATTTGAGTTGTTTGTGAGAGAGTACGCAGGCTGCCAGTTCGCTACAGCAACTGGTTTTATTTTATTCCTGTCTGTTCAATATTGCACGCTTTATTTATGATCTCTTTCAGAAATTTTATAAGCCGTGCCTCTTAACGGTAAACTCAATCGCCCAACTACACCAAAAGCGCAATTTAGAAAAAATTTTCGCTCACCTGAGTCTTGAATCAATCAGATAACACATTCTTCATATTCGGTAAACTTGATATGGCAGGCACCGTTTCGAATTCATAAACGGTCTGCAAAGATACAATAAAACACAACCTGACCCACACCTCTGTTCTGACCGGCAGTGTCTTTTCAAATGCGTCAAATGCGACTTAGAAACGCCCTTACGATATAAGAATCATCGATGCTTCATCGTCTCAAAAAACTTGCACCTCTGGTTGTCATCACAATTTTTATGGGAGCAATCTGGCTGCTCTCAAAAGAGTTAAAACATTACGACCTGCACCAGATCCGTTCTGCCGTCGCTCATATTCCGGCCTGGCGACTCTGGGCAGCCGCCGGCTTGACTATAATCAACTATCTGATTCTCATCGGCTATGATTATCTGGCAGTACGCGCCATTCAGCATCCGCTACCGCTCCGCAAGATCTCACTGGCTTCGTTTACCGGCTTCGTCATCAGTTATAATTTTGGTGCTCTGCTCGGGGGAACGTCCGTCCGATACCGTCTCTATTCCGCCTGGGGACTTTCGGCGGTCGAAATTCTGCAGCTTGTGATCATGCTGGGCACGACTTATTGGATTGGCGTATTTGCCTTAGCCGGTGCCGTGTTCATTTTACACCCTTTTCCTGTGCCGGCATCGTTACACTTGCCGTTCGTTAACGTCCAGTCGATCGGGTATGGACTGCTGGCTGTCGCCGCCGTCTATTCAGCGCTGCCTTTTATTCGCAAAACTCCAATTGTGTTTAAAGGTATTGAATTTCGCTTCCCCAAAACCAGCATGACTCTGCTACAACTTCTGGTTTCCGCGGTCGACCTGATGCTGGTCGGCGCCATTCTTTACACTTTGTTAGCCCCTGACCTGACGATTGGCTATCCAGAATTCCTGGGGATGTTTCTCCTGGCAACCGTAGCCGTGGTTCTGTCTCATGTGCCTGGAGGCGTGGGTGTCTTTGAGCTCGTCATCTTAACTCTGGTCGCTTCCCCGTCATCAGCAAAAATCCTGGCGGGCTTGCTGGTTTTCCGTGTGATCTACTACCTCATTCCGCTCTTCATCGCGATTATCATGCTGGGGCTGCACGAACTTTCGCTGCAACGGGGACTCGCAACACGGGTTGTTCAAAAAGTGAATCGCTGGTCTGTCTCTGTGACTCCCCTGGTACTCTCCTGGTGCACACTCCTGGCGGGAACCGTTTTACTGTTTTCAGGATCCACTCCCATTGTTAAAGCGCGACTCGCGCACCTGCAGCATACAATCCCTCTGCCGCTTGTCGAAGTCTCCCATTTTATTGGCAGCCTGATCGGTGCTGCACTCCTGGTACTAGCACGCGGCCTGCAACGACGACTTGATTCCGCCTGGTGGTTGATCACCTCATTACTGGGGCTCGGCATCATCGTCTCGCTCTTAAAAGGCTTTGATTACGAAGAAGCCATTCTGCTGGCACTAATCCTGATCGCGCTCTTTGTCAGTCGCAAACAATATTATCGTAAAGGCACCTTGATCCACGCACGATTCAGCCTGGCCTGGACCAGTACCATTCTGGTGATTGTCATTTGCTCGATCTGGCTGGGACTCTTTGCCTATAAGCACGTTGATTACTCCAATGAACTCTGGTGGGTCTTTACATTTCAAGGGAATGCATCCCGTTTTATGCGAGGCAGTATCGGTGCCGTCATCTTTCTTATGTTATTTGCACTCTCAAAACTAATCGCCGCACATAAACCCCGTTCCCAGGAACCAACGGCAGGTGAACTGGCTGCTGTCACTGAAATTGTGAAGGCAGCCCCCAAAACATCGCCTTACCTGGCTTTACTGGGAGATAAATCTCTGTTGTTGAACGAACAGCAAACGGCTTTCCTGATGTATGGCGTTCAGAAACGTTCCTGGATCACCTTCGGAGATCCTGTGGGTCCCGAAGAGGAGCGCGCCGAACTCATCTGGCAGTTCCGGGAACTGGTCGACCGTTATGACGGCTGGCCTGTGTTCTATCAGGTCGAACCCGAAAACCTCTCCCTCTATCTCGATCAGGGAATGAGCATTCTGAAGCTGGGTGAAGAAGCCCGTGTGCCTCTGGAAGCATTTGATATCGCGGGCAGCAGTCGAAAAAAACTCAGACAAACAGTCAATCATTGTCATAAAGAACAGTGTGAATTTTCTATCATCCCCGTTGATCAGGTTCCTGGGTCACTTCCCGAATTAAAACAGATCTCGGATGCCTGGTTGAAAACAAAAAATGTCTCTGAGAAAGGCTTCTCTCTCGGCTATTTTGACGAAGACTATCTCAAACAGTTTCCCATTGCCGTCGTGAAACAAAACGGAAAGACCGTCGCTTTTGCCAATGTCCTGGAGGGAGCAGACAAGGAAGAACTCTCTGTCGACCTCATGAGATATCTGCCAGAAGCACCGGCGAGTGTGATGGAATATCTATTCATTGAATTACTGCTGTGGGGTAAACAGGAAGGGTATACCTGGTTCAATTTTGGAATGGCCCCCTTATCGGGAATGCAGAATCGTCCCCTCGCGCCGGTCTGGAACCGGACCGCGAATCTGATCTTTCGACACGGCGACCACTTCTATCACTTTGAAGGATTACGAAGTTATAAGGAAAAATTTGATCCGGTCTGGACTCCCAAATACCTGGCATCGCCAGGCGGACTCGCCTTGCCTCATATTCTGAAAGACATCGTCGCTTTGATTGCAAAACCTCACTCGGACTTAACAGGGACATCACCTCATGGACCATTGGGATAAAATCGAAGGGTCTCCCATTCACCTGGGAGAAACCTGGATCGCATCGGAGAATGCCTATAATTTTGCCCTGTATTCAAAACACGCGACGCAGGTTTCGATCCTCTTCTTTACCGAAGAGAATTTGAATGAACCCGTCTTTCAATTTCAGTTTGAACCGCATCGCAACAAAACCGCGGAAATCTGGCACTGTCGTATTCCGGCTCTCGAGATCAAACATGCCAAATATTATGCCTACCAGATAGCCGGCCCTTCCCCAGAAGGTCTCTTTGACTGGCACACTTTCGATCCGGAAAAACTATTAGTCGACCCTTACTCACGCAACATCTACTTCCCCCCCACATTTGACCGGCAGCTTGCCTGCCAGCCGGGAAGTAATATGGGCCGTGCTCCGCTGTCCGTCCTGCAGTCAATCCAATGTGCGTTCAGTTGGGAGGATGATGAACCCATTCACCATACCTCGAATCTTGTCATCTATGAAATGCATGTTCGAGGTTTCACCAGACACAGTAACTCCGGTGTTACTGAAGACGCACGCGGTACCTTTGCCGGCGTCATCGAAAAAATCCCCTACCTGAAGGAACTGGGAGTGACGGCGGTCGAACTGATGCCCGTATATCAATTCGATACGCAAGACGGAAATTACTGGGGGTATATGCCCCTCGGTTTCTTTGCTCCTCACGATGGTTATTGCACGTCGCAAGAAACATGCGAACGTCATATCGAATTTTGCGAAATGGTCAAAGAGCTGCATCGTGCGGAGATCGAGGTCATTCTTGATGTCGTCTACAATCACACGGGCGAAGGAAATGAATTTGGCCCGACATATAGTTTCAAAGGCATCGACAACACAACCTACTATTCCATGACAGGCGATTTGGATACTCCCTATGCCAACTACTCCGGTTCGGGAAATACACTTCACACAGCGAATCGGGCAGTTCGTAAACTGATTATAGACAGTCTGCAATACTGGTCCAAAGAAATGCACGTGGACGGCTTTCGATTTGATTTAGCCAGTATCCTGACAAGAAGAAATGACGGGAGCATTGAAGAATCGAATCCGACGACCCTGGGGCAAATTGCTTCCGATTCAGCTCTGGCTGGTCGACGCTTTATCGCTGAGCCCTGGGATGCCGCCGGGGAATTTCAGCTTGGTTCAAAATTCCCAGGCCATCGCTGGATGCAATGGAACGCCGCCTATCGCGACACGATCCAGCAATTTGTGCGCGGCGATGCGGGACGAATTCCCGATCTGATGACGCGACTGTATGGCAGTTCGGATCTCTTTCCCGACGACTGTATGCATGCCCTCCGACCTTATCAGAGCGTCAATTACGTTACATCCCACGACGGGTTTTCCTTATATGATCTCGTATCCTACAACACAAAACGGAACTGGAAAAACGGCGAGAACAACGCCGATGGCACACGTGACTACAGTTGGAATTGCGGCTGGGAAGGCGAAGAGGGTGCTTCGCCAGAAGTAATGCAGCTCAGAAAACAACAGGTCAAAAACTTCTTTTGCCTGCTGATGGTGTCGAATGGCTCCCCGATGTTTCGGATGGGAGATGAGTTTCTGCAGACACAAGAAGGAAATAACAATCCCTATAACCAGGACAATGAAACAAGCTGGCTCGACTGGAGTAGACTGGATACACACCGCGACATGTTTCGCTTTGTCAAATTGATTATTGCCTTCCGCAAACGACATTCCTCTTTGTGCCGTTCACATTTCTGGCGAGACGATATCAACTGGTATGGAGTCACCCACTATGTCGATCTCTCAGAGAATTCGAAAACGCTGGCATTCTGCCTGCACGGCGCAGAAGAGGAAGACGCCGACATTTATGTGATGATCAATGCTTCCGCAAACGCGTGTCACTTTGGCATTCATGAAGGGGCTCCCGGCGAGTGGAAACGAGTCGTCGATACCTCTCTGGCCAGTCCCCAGGATATACTGGAGCTGGAAGAAGTTGCTGTGGTTTCCTCATCCACGTATGATGTTCAAGCACGTTCTGTGGTGATATTAATGAAGTAATCGGATGCGTCATGCAACTGGCCATTAACTAAGATATAGATCGGGAGAAAACTGATGATTAGCCTCATGGAGGTTTTTGGCAGCCTGATGATTCTCTTTGTCATAGTCCTGTTTTCTCATCGCCAGATTAAACGATCGGCAGACCGAAAAAACAAAGAAAACCGCCAGGACGGAGAGTCAGGACAGAACTCTGAGTAACTTCAGTCAAAGCCACTCGTTAGCTAAGGAATCATTTTGAGGAAAGATCCGTCATTTTCATCTTGAGAGTTTCAATTATCTGACCTAAGCTACTGAATCGCGCCCGCGATAGTGATTGATCCATCGAAGCCACTTTACAGGAGGTAAAGGCTGTGAGCGAATTCCAACCACCACAATCTGGGGATAAAATTACTACTCGCTGCTGCGTTGTCGGCGGTGGACCTGCCGGCCTGTTTTTAGGTTTCCTCTTGGCCCGTGCCGGCGTAGAAGTCATTGTGTTGGAAAAGCACAAAGACTTCCTGCGAGATTTTCGCGGCGACACAATTCACCCTTCCACCTTACAATTAATGCACGAACTGGGCATTCTGGATGAATTCCTGCAAATTGCCGATAAGCATTTTGATTCGCTCGATTTCAATATTGAAGGCAAGCAGATCCCAGGCCCCTACTTCACCCATCTGCCCACGAAATGCAAATTTATTACGTTTGCCCCGCAATGGGACTTTTTGAATCTACTCGCGAAACATGCCAGCGAATATCCAAACTTCCAGGTTCATATGCAATCCAAGGCAACGAACCTGATCCATGAAGGCAATCAGGTTGTCGGCGTCAAAGTAGAGGGAATTAACGGGGAATATGAAATTCGTTCCGACCTGGTAGTCGGAGCTGACGGACGAGGATCCGTGCTGCGAGTCGATGCGGGAGTCGAAGTCGTCGAAAAAGGAATCCCCATCGATGTCCTCTGGTTTCGCGTCGGAAAATCGAGTGAGTTACTGGATCACACACTGGGACGAATCAAGAATGGTCGCATGCTGATCACCGTTGATCGTGGAGACTACTTCCAATCGGGATTGATCATCCATAAAGGATCCTTTGACGAAATCAAAGCGGAAGGACTGGAAGCATTTCGCAAGCGAGTTTCAGATATTTTGCCGGATCTCGCGGAGGGTGTTGCCGCAATTGATGACTGGGAAAAAGTTCGTCTGCTATCGATCCAGCTGAACCATATTACCAACTGGGCTCAACCGGGTCTCTTATTTATTGGTGATGCCGCCCATGCGATGTCGCCCGTTGGCGGAGTGGGTGTTAATCTCGCGGTCCAGGATGCCGTTGCGACTGCGAACCTGCTCGCCGATAAACTTTATGCAGGCAAAGTCACACTCGAAGACTTAAAACAGGTTCAACACCGCCGTGAGCCCCCCGCACTCAAAACACAACGCATGCAGGTTTTCGCACACCAGCGTCTGTTTGGCGGTCAGACCGCTCCCGGAAAACCGGTTTCTCTTTCCTGGGGCTTTCGCAAAGTCGCCGGTCTGTTCGCCCCGATCATCCGTAAACAGGCAGGCAAAATCGTCGGCCTCGGCTTCCTGCCCGAGCATATTCAGACTCCGGAACGAGCCCCCAAAGAAAGTGCTTCGTTGACCTAGTCGATGCCAGATTCACAAAAGCACAAAAGAAGCTGGCGATTCAGCCTGATGAATTGTTAGAATAAATGCTGTTTCGAGGTACCACCAGGTGCCTGACTTAAGTGGCATGCATCGACAATTGGGGCTCCGGATGCGTCAAGGCTGTTTCAATCTACTGCTGTCTGTTATCGCTTTTCACCTGACCGCTTCCCTCCAGGCGGAAGAAATCACTCTCGATCCTTCCGCCATCAAAGCCGCGATTCAGTCATCCATCCCACTCATTGAAAAAGCGGCTGCAGGTTCTGCCCGCGAGCGAAAATGTTTTACCTGCCATAACCAGGCTCTGGCTGTGCTCGCGCTGGAAGAAGCGAAACAGCGAGGGTTTGCAATTGATGATGCCAACCTTGAGTTACAGATCAAGCATACCGCCGCCCATCTCAAGCGCGGTCTGAAAAATTATCAGGCAGGCAAAGGTCAGGGAGGCGGGCCGGACACCGCCAGTTACGCACTCTGGACTCTGGAACTGGCCGGGTACAAGTCGGATGAAGTGACGACAGCGGTCACCGGCTATCTATTGGAACGGAACAAAGACAAAAACCACTGGATTCGAAATTCGACACGCCCCCCTTCCATGTCCAGTGACACAAACACGAATTATTTTGTCATCCGAGCCCTCAAAACATTTGGCACCAGCGAGCAAGCCGACCGCATCGAAACACGCATTCAGCAGGCACAACAATGGTTACTCGATCTGCAGCCTCAATCGACCGAAGAACGCGTCTTCCAACTCCGTTCGTTTCTCATCCTGGAGGTTGATGAAGCAGTCACCCAGGCTGCCATCACAGCACTGCTCAAAATGCAAAACAAAGATGGCGGCTGGTCACAACTCCCCGAGATGACCAGCGACGCTTATGCCACGGGAACCGTACTTGTCGCCCTGCTCCGTTCCGATCTCGTCTCCGCCGATCAGCCGGCTGTCAGACGAGGTATTCAATATCTGCTCAACACACAACAGCCCGATGGTTCCTGGCATGTGCCCACGCGTGCGAAACCGTTTCAGACCTATTTTGAAACAGGCTATCCACACGGCAAGGATCAATTCATTTCGGTCACCGCAGGCAGCTGGGCCACGGTGGCCATCCTGTTAGCTCTCCCGCCAGAGAAATAACCCATGTTTTGCTAACAATCAGTAAAATCATCAAGAATTTTCAAATCGATTTCGTATTTTGGAGTCGATCTGATATAAACCGAGCTAGGTTTATTTCGACGTGACCGGTTGAGGTCAAAGCTGTTTCCCCACAACACAGAGATCATTCTTGAGGATTGATGATTATGTTTAGCCGCATTTCCAACGGATGGGCGTTATCCAAACAAAGTTTCCGCGTCTTGATGCTGGATAAAGAACTCTTGTTGTTCCCGATCATGAGCGGTTTTGCCTGCCTGATGGTCTTGGCCAGCTTTGCACTCCCGCTGATCAATAGTAAATACGTCACGGTCATTATGAATGAGCATCAGGCCCCTCAAGATCCGCTGGCCTATGTCATTCTATTTGCCTTCTATTTCGTGAACTACTTCGTCATTATCTTTTTCAACTCAGCGTTAATGTCCTGTGCCATCATCCGGCTCAAAGGGGGTAATCCCACTCTCAGCGACGGTTTTTCGTCTGCCCTGAATCGGCTGCCGCAAATCACAGGCTGGGCACTGGTTAGTGCAACAGTGGGCTTCATTCTCAGGCTGATCGAATCAAAATCAGAAAAGATCGGGCAACTCGTCGCCGGGCTGCTCGGCATGGCCTGGTCGATTACGACTTATTTCGTCATCCCAGTTCTCGTTGTGGAAAAAAAAAATCCCTTCGAAGCCATGAAACGCTCAGTAGGTATTCTTCGCAAAACCTGGGGTGAGTCTCTGGTCGCTAACTTCGGGATCGGCCTGATTGTCTTCCTGCTGATGATCCCCATCTTTGGGCTGATTGTAGGCGGCTTCATCATGATCGGATCGGTCAATGCAGTCATTGGTGGTATTATGATCGCAACCGGAATTGTCTGTATCTTACTTGTCTCACTGGTCTCTTCGGCCATCCATTCGATTCTGATTGCCGCGATCTACCTCTTCGCAGCAGAAGGCGAAGTTCCTGATCAGTTCGACCAATCACTGATCGAGCACGCGTTTACACACAAAAAAGCCAGATCGATTTGAGCCGACACGGAATCAGTTTTTCGTCTGCTGATCCGCGTCCCGCCAGACCTGCCTGCATTCCAGAGGATAATCGGTCAAAATGCCCTCAATGCCTGCAGCACGAACCTGATTCCAGACCTCAGGATTGCGTCGGCCCGCGCCAGAACCACCAAAGTTAAACAGGACCTGTTTCCCCTGCTGCTTGAGTCGATCGACTTCCGCTTTCTCTGCAACAAACGTCAGCAGAAACACATCCAGCTGATTCTCTTTTAAACGCGCGTCAATACTCTTGCGGTTGACGTTCTGTCCAATCCGAATGCGAGGATTCAGTTTCTTCAACCGCTGGCTCATTTCCGCACTCTGATCAAATGCGAAACTGTCCTCGAACAGATCATTTTTTTCGAGCAACTCCACCAGTTTCTTTTCGCCGTCGGGGTTCAATTGCTTGATATTCAGCGCAATGATTGTGTCCCCCTGTTTTCTCTCTTTGATTAACTTAAGCGTCTGCTCCAAAGTGGGAATCCGCGTCCCGGCGAATACCGGATCAAACCAACGCCCCGCATCCAGTTGCTGTGCTTCCGCCCATGTCACATCACGAATGGACTTTCCGAGACCATTGGTTGTTCTCGGCAAGCTGTCATCATGAATGATCACCAACTCTCCGTCCTTTGTCGTGCGGATATCCAGTTCAAAACCAATCCGCAAATCCAGGCAGACACGAAACGCCGGCAGCGTATTTTCCGGAGCGTGCCGTAACATCCCCCGATGGGCAATCAGAACGGGATCAGCAGTATGACTCACCTGAGAGAAAATACAGAAGCAGATACAAAATAGACTCAGTCTGACATATATTGATTTCATGATTAATGAGTGCCCTTCACCTGGCAGCATTCCTGAGAAATAAAATTGACTCTGCGGTACCGTTCATCAGAATAGAATTAAGAAACCAGATCACATCGATCTGGATTCTGCTTGAAGACCATCCTGACAGTGGAATATCATTATAGATACCATTCTGCCCCCTGTCTGTCACCTGAATCGGAAATAAAAATGCATTACCTGAGACCTTTCCTCTTTGCCCTGTTATTCATGACACTTCCTCTGAACGCGGCAGAGACGGAATTCGAATTGCAATTAACTTCTTCCAGCTATCAGAGATTCATCACACGGATCAAAAAACAGGGCTTTGCACTCACGGATGTCAGTGTCACGCCGGGAAAACGCTTCGACAGATTCATGGCCATTGCGGTGAAACGACCAGACCAGAAAGCATGGAAGGCCCACCATGGTCTCGACGCCCGCCAGCTGGAAGAAAAACAAAAACAATATGCCAGTGAAGGTTTTCAGCCAGTTGTCATCAGCGGCTACGAACGGGGAAACACATCACGATTCGCTGTAAGCTGGGAAAAGAACGAGCAAGCCGAACATATCATTCGGCATTCACTTTCGAATACACAACTACAAGACACACTCAATGAGTTAAAGCAGAAAGGTTTTATTCCGTTTAAACTGGATGGCTACATGCTCAATAACCAACCGGTCCATGCCGGGATCTGGGTGAAACGAAATGATGTCACCTGGGATGCGACCTGTAATGTTCCTTCAGACCAGTTTCAAAAAATCTTCGAGGACGTTTCTTCTCAGGGTTTTCGTCTGATTGATCTCTGCGGCTATGTCATTGATCGCAATCCTGTCTACCATGCAGTCTGGTATAAAGAAACGGAACCCGCCTGGATGTCACAATTCCATCTGACCCTGAAACAGTTCCAGGCAGAAGACAAAAAAATGCAGGATCAAAATTACCAACTCACGAATATCGATGGCTATCGAATTAACAACCAGCCCTTTTTCAACGCTATCTGGGTGAAAGAAGAAAACAAAACGGAATCCTCTATCTGGAAAAACGCGGATGAGATTCCGGTCTCAGGAAAAGAACAAAAAGAGTTCGCATCCCTGGACCGTTCCGTCAAAGAATTCCTGCTGGAGCACCAACCTCCGGGAGCCGCGGTCGCCGTCAGTTATCAGGGGCGGCTCGTCTATGCGCGGGGGTTCGGCTATGCAGACCAGGAACAGAAAAAACTGGTTCAACCCAACAGCCAGTTCCGGATCGCCAGCATTTCTAAGCCGATCACCGCAGTCGCGATCATGAAACTGGTTGAAGAGGATCAACTGGAATTAAATACCAGAGTCTTCGATATTCTCAAGAGTTACCAGAATGAACTTTCCCAACAGGGTGTAGATCCTCGACTGAAAGAGGTGACGATACAGCAATTACTTAACCATACTGGAGGCTGGGATCGAAGTGCCTCTTTCGACCCGATGTTCCGTTCGGTTTCTTTCGCGAAGCAATTGGGAACGAAACCTCCTGCAGAAACCGAAGACGTGATTCAGGTCATGCTGAAACAGCCTCTCGACTTCAAACCGGGAGAACGGTTTGCTTACTCAAACTTCGGTTACTGCCTGCTGGGCAGAGTCATTGAAACGGTAGCCGGAAAGCCTTATCACGAGTATATTCAACAAGAGATCTGTGACCCTCTACAAATGACTCAGACAAAGCTGGGAAAAACGCTACTGAAATACCGCGAGCCGAATGAAGTCAAATACTATAGCCCCAGAGTAGGCACCTCTGTATTTTCGGAAGAGGGAGTGGAACAGGTGCCTCAACCCTATGGTGCCTGGTATCTGGAAGCGATGGATTCTCATGGCGGCTGGATTTCATCCGCACCAGATCTGGTCCGATTTGCAACCGCATTCAATAACCGTGAGCAATGTCCGATTCTCAAAGCGCCCACGATCTCACAAATGTTTCAGCGTCCGGAAGGACTGGCCGGTTTTGATCAGAACGGAGATCCGAAATCCTTCTATTACGCCTGTGGCTGGTCGGTGAGACCCTTTAACCTGCGGGGTAGCGAAAATCATTGGCACAACGGCGCACTGCCTGGAACATCAACGATCCTGGTAAGACGGCGCGACGGAATCAACTGGGCCATCCTATTCAATACACGCTATGGAAAAGAGAAAAAGAGTTTATCATCTCTGATTGACGGGCAAATGCATCGTTGGGTAAACCAGATCAACGATTGGCCTGAATATGACCTCATTAAATAGAACAGACTTTCATGCCCCTTAAGATCAAACAACATCTTGCTTCAAATGAGTGTTAAAGAACTGTTTGGCAGTCTATTCATTCCTGTCAGCTCTTGTTTGCCTATTTTTGAATTGGTTTGATGCAGACACAATACCGTCGGCACCCGATGCTGTTTGCTGGCAGACTGCGGAATAAACAAAGAAGCCAGCAACCTCTGTTGAAGCTCATCAGAATGCGATGAGGTTTTCTGTCGTTTCAACATTCGGACGCCAGCCTCTTCCAGCGTCTTCATCCAGTCTTACCACGTTTTGACGGCCTGTTTCTGACTGCTCTAATCCAGATGATATGAGAGATCAAGGTGCTCCTGATACACGGGAGCACCTTGACTCTGTTCTGGACGTTAACCGGCTGACAGCAACCTGGAAACAAAACCTGTCAGACAGGAAAATTCGGACTGCCTCTTCTTTCCCCTGGTAACCTACTTGGAATCAGCCTGCTTTGACTCCGGCTTGACGGGTTCAGCCGCTGTTTCCAAGATATTTTTGATAATCGAATCCTTCAGTTTTTTATGATCCGATTCCACATCAATCAGCAGGTTGTTTCCGAAGATCACATTCGTCGTCGGTTCAATCACTTCAACGGCTTTGGGACGGACAGAAGAAAACAGGTTACCGGAAACCGTAACACCACGCGTTTTGTCCAGCGTCAAGCCAGCGGCTTTCAGGTCATTCGTACGACGTTTGACATTACCATTGCCAATATAGCTGTTCGAGAAATTATTCCCGGTGACGGTAATCCGTCCGGACTTGGGACCAATCCGCAACGCATCGGCAGCCAGCAGAGTGAAGGTATTCGCACTGACGGCACAACCGTGCGCGTCGTCCAGAATAATGCCGCTGCCGTTATGAGCAATCACATTCGCAGACAGCGTAATCCCATAACATTCCCGGTCCAGAACAATCGCCCGACCTTGACACTCTTCAATCATGTTGGCACAGACGATCGAACCGTAGGTATTTTCAATGATCACACCATCACGGAGATGGTCATCCAGGTTATTGCCGCTCATACATAGATTAAAACCGTCCATGCAGTGAAGTGCATCCAGGTTCTCTTCAAAGTGATTGGCAGAAACGACGATATCATGGCAACCGATCGTATTCAGACCAGTTGCTTTATTGTAAGTAATCAAACAGTCGGAAACGCGTGGATCTTCAAAACAGAAATCAAGAAAGATTCCGTCACTGCCGTGATAGCTACAGGTCACACCATGAATATAGATTTCTTGTACCCACTTCGCATTAATTCCCCGTCCGCTTTTCTCATTTCCGGTGACCCGAAAATTCTGTAACTGCACACGCCAGATACGCGGCTTGGGATCTTTCTTCCCATCAGGAAGTTTGGCGTCTGCTGGCGGGTGAATGGCAATCGCATCTTTCCCTGACTCGTTTTTGTTATGAATGTGTGTCGCAGATCCAGCTCCCATAATTAACACATCGCCCTTGGTGATCACCAGAGGCTGATCAATTTCAAACTTACCGGGTGGTAACAAAACCACTCCCCCCTCATCCGGTATCGCATCGATGGCTTCTTGAATCGAAGTATAATTAATCGCATGAATCACAGGCCGTGCACCGGCCAGTTTGGGCTTTTTAGAAGAAGGCTGGTTTTCCTGACCAGCGGCGACCAGATTGAGATTGAATAGCAGAGCCACAATCAAAAATGAAAAAAGAACAGAAGTTTGAGAACGTTTCATAACAGGCAGGACCTCTCATTTGATAAGAAGCGGGGGCAAGGATCAGGGCAACTCCGCTAGAGCTGACCGTTCAAAATCAATTCGCCAGAAAGTCTTGACAATCCAAACAAATTAACTTTCTTACGTAATTACCACTATGACAACCGAATCCGAGTAGATAGTCAAGTAGCAAGCGATTCCGATACGCAAATTGAATTGTTTCTGGCAGACTCGAAGCCTGCACGAAGTAGGATGTGAGGCGCCGTCTCCTTTTTTAAAAATCGAATTCGATGAAGCAATCAGCGAAAATGAAGGTCCCTTGTTTTTTATCGTGGGAATGCTAGAATCCTCTTCCTCAACAGTTGCATCCATTTCTAATTTCAGTAACATAAGTAGAGATAACAAGTTGCACCTGTTTTTCCATGGCAAGGAAACAAAAAAATAGCAATGCCGCTAATTTTCAGGTAACCAAAGCCTGCGAAAGACAGTCTAAAAGAGACATGCACCCGTAGCTCAACTGGATAGAGCACCGGTCTTCGGAACCGGGGGTTAGGGGTTCGAATCCCTTCGGGTGTACTTTTTCAAATCAATTTGAAACCAACACTTACAACGACAAGGCCTTCGTCACTCAGACGAAGGCCTTTTTTGTTCCCCCACTTATCCCTCGTGTAGTTAATTTATTCTGCTGCGCGATAAGCCGAGTGCGAATGGATCTGGTTTCCCATCCGCGTGGTGACGCCTGCTTTTTGCCTACAGTCGCATCTAGCGGGCTTCCCAAACCGTGCGCGTCAGCGGATTCTGGCAGTAAACTTGTTTACCGCGTTGCATCGCATCGATGCTGTCGTTCAACTGTATGCGATTCTTGCCATCTTTTCTTTAAGAATCTGACTCTCGGATCTCAGGTATTCGATCTATTCATGCTCGTGCTTGTTAGCCTAATCTGCAATCATAATGAAGAACAGTTGCAAGGTTATAGAGAGAAGCTCATAAATGGCCTAATTATGCAAGCATAAATTGTGGATCTTTCACAATTAGGACTATTCGTGATCGCATTCACTCTGTTTTTTTTGAATTGAAGTCAAAAAACAGAGTGATAGTTCTGAATCTATTGTAGTCGAGTAATAATCTCTAGGTATAATCAACAATTGACCACAACTCTATTCGATAAACCTGTGAGAACTCAGATAACGTGTGCAATCATGTTACATATGATTCATTTATAAGAGAGATAAAATTACTGGGCCATTATATTGAATAATCGAGCGAGTGCATTTACATCGTCGAGTTTGCTTTATCGTGTCAAACGACATGATCAGCAAGCATGGGAACGGATGGTTAACATCTATAGTCCGTTGGTTTACCATTGGTGTCGAAACGAATCTGGATTGAGTCCAGACGATGCTGCTGACGTAATGCAGGAAGTCTTTCGTTCTGTTTCAACCTCGATTGCTTCCTTCCGAAAAAAAGGGAACGGCACTTTTCGAGGCTGGTTACGTACGATCACCGCCAACAAAATTCGTGATATGATTCGCAAAATGCGCGGTCATACGAGTGCTATTGGTGGAAGTGGCTGGCAGAACCATTTAAAAGAGCTACCCGAATCCAAACTCGAAGAAACGGAAGCAGCCGAAGACGGGATGGTCATGCGACGTGCGGTGGAATTGTTAGATGGCAGCTTTCAGGAACAGAGTCGAAAAGCGTTTTGGCTCGTGGTAATCAATGGTTACACGGCAGCCGAGTCCGCAGAAAAACTTAAGATGACTGAGCAAGCAGTCTGGCAGGCTTGCTATCGGATTCGCCGACGTTTACGTGAAGAACTTGCCGATCTTATCGACTAACCATAATTGACGTTCCAGTTTTTATCGTGAATTATTGGCTCGATGCAACTTATACGTGGTGAATGAGTTAAAAGCTACTTTTGCATCTCTAAACTTTTTTGAGCTTTTCCATAAGTTCGCGTTAGGCGCAATCGTTTTATAATATTAGGGAAACCGTTTTTCGAATAAGAGATTGGAACAGTACTACTCAATTGGAATACCCAAAATACAAACAAACCGCGAATCAAAATCATAGACTTGATCGAAGCGGGTTGTGATCAGATATAAAATTTGCGATCACCAAAAGAGTGATAATTGATTCAACAGAATCTAAATATATGAGCTCCTAATGCCCAATCCAGAATGCCTTAGCCACGAACAGTTGCAAGCATTAATCACAGCCGATCTCCCTGAACAATCGGCTGATGAGTTGTTTGCACATCTTGAGTCTTGTGCTGATTGCCGTTCGGCCTTGGACGCCCAGTATCACCCGCAGAACAAAAACACACGAAGCCCCGTACTGAAACCTCTCGATGAAGAGCCGATCATGAAAGATCCGGCATTCCAACGCGCTGTTAAGCAAATCGAACAGTTTGGTTCAGAGGATTCAATATATATCGATCACCTTGCAAAAGATCATCAAGAAAAGGAGCGAGAACAACTTAATCTGGTCGGCGAACAAATTGACCAATATCGCATTGTTGCCAAACTCGGTGAAGGTGGAATGGGTACCGTTTATAAAGCGGTACACACCAAATTGGACAAAGTCGTTGCCTTAAAAATCCTGCCTACTGGAAGCCACGTTTCAGACGAAAGAATTGCTCGATTCGAACGTGAGATGCTGTCAGTAGGCCGATTGAATCACCCGCATATTGTCGGTGCAACCGACGCACGAGAAATCGACGGTACGCATTTTCTGGTGATGGAATATCTGGATGGAATTGATCTTTCACACCTCGTCGAGAGAATGGGGCCTCTGCCAATCGCCGATGCATGCGAAATTATTCGGCAGGCTGCCGTGGGTTTGCAGTATGCCCATCAACACGACTTGATCCACCGTGACATTAAACCGTCGAATTTGATGCTAACCACCGACGGACAGGTCAAAATTCTCGATCTGGGGTTGGCCCTCATTCAGGGTGATGAACCTATCGAAGCTCAAAACGGTGAACCAGCTGAAGGTGAGTTGACTTCAGCAGGTCAGATTATGGGAACGCTCGGATACATGGCTCCCGAACAGATTGACCATTCTCATGACGTTGATATCCGAGCAGACCTGTATAGCCTGGGTTGTACGTTTTTTAAACTGTTAACCGGTGAAGTACCGTTCGAGCATCTGAGTTCTACATCAGTCTCGGAAAGAGTGAAGATTCAGATAAAAGAACCTGCTCCCTCTATCTTGGAACGAAGAATGGAACTCCCTGACGAATTAGCTGCGATCATTGATCGCTTGCTGGCGAAGAGTCCAGGCGAACGATATGAAGATCCCGGACAACTTGTCCAAGCTCTGGAATCATTCACCGCCGGAAATAACTTGAGAGCGCTCGCTCAAAAGTTCTCGCCATCAGATAACAGCCAGAAATCAACACAGAGCGGTCTCTGGGATTCTATTTTACCTGTCGAAGCTGATAGCAATTCCACATTGAGATCTAAGCCGTTTTGGAAGATCTCTGCCATCGTCGTGGTGCTATTGCTGTTAGCAGCCTTGGTGCCGTTGCTGACGAAGAACAAAGACAAGATAAAGCTGACGCCGATTGATCCGGATCGTCTGGCGGCGGAGCGAGTCCTGACGGCCGGTGGAATCATTGAACTACAGACCAATTCCGGAACATTTGAAGTCTTCCAAGTCAGCCAGTTGCCATCGGAGCCATTTAGAATACAAACAGTACATATTGGTCACAGGTATTTGAAAACGACACCGGTACCTGATGATGTTCTGCGTAGTCTGTCGTCGCTCCAAGATGCTTTCGATCTCAATTTTTATAGCTCAGGATTGAGTAATCGTGGTCTGGCGCTGCTAACAGATCTCCCAAATCTAAAGTACTTGACCTTAAGTAAGAACTCAATATCTAGCGCGGGACTGGCACACCTGGTGCAATTCGAATCGCTTGAATCTCTCGGACTGGAATACACGCACATTTCTGATAAAGGGCTTCGACACCTTCAAAAGCTTCCTCATCTAAAAGATCTCAGACTTGATCAAACCGATATCACAGATCGTGGTCTGTTGAATCTCAAACAACACAAAAATTTAGAGACCCTTTCTCTACGTGGTACTCACGTGACCAATGCGGGAATACAGCATCTAAAGGAGTTTCCACAACTGTCATATCTAACGCTCCAGCATACCCCAATCACTGACGAAGGCTTGGTTGGACTACAGCAATTTAAAGCCCTCAGAACTATTGAGCTGTCGGGACCCCTCATTACTCCGGATGGGCTTGGCGGATTGGGAGACATCCCGAACTTGAAGTCCATAGCTCTTTCAGACTTCAAAGTCACCGAAACCTTATTCTCGAACCTGGCGCAGATCAAGAGTCTGGAATCTCTGAGTCTACCAGCTGACTCAGAAATATCTGACGAATGGCTGTATCATTTGCACTCACTACCCAAATTGTACCGTCTGAGACTAGGTGGTGAGTTCTTGTCAGATCGCGGTATGGAAGAGCTGTCTAAACTAAAGAATTTACAAATCCTCACAATATATAATTCCAGGATTACTGATACCGGTTTGGCCAACATTCCTCAATCAGCCGATCTAAGAGAGTTTAAAATTAATAGTCAATCAATTTTGACAGATCGTGGGTTGAATGAAATTACCAAACTGAAGCAATTGCGAGTTCTCCACATCAAGGAGTGCAAAATTTCCGATGTTGGTTTAGCCGACCTCCATCAACTAAAGCGGCTTCAAGAAATTCAAATCACGAGTTCCGAGATCACTGATGCCTGTTGTGAGGATTTGATCAAATTACCCCAGTTGAATGTTTTGATGCTCTACTCGACTCAAATCACCGCTGAAGGTGCTAAGAAACTGGTCGATGGCCTTCCCAATTGCAAAGTCTATCTTGATAGCGACTGGAAAACATTTTCTTGGCTAACGAGTCAAACACCGACTGCGCAATAGATTATTTCATCTCTCGGGTAGACGCCGCAACTCTTTCATAATAAGTGAGTTGCGCTGAGTGTTGCCGATTCGATCCTGCTTTCTTCGCATAATTTCATCAGTATGCGTTAGGCGCTTGCGTTCTTGAAGTTAAAGGGGCCCCAAGCTGATAAGTCCGCCGACCTTGCCCAGTTGCTGTTAGTAGACAGCCCGACCCAACACAACCTAGAGAATTGTAATGACTCGCAAAAAACTGTTGAAGAATCTCCGTAAACGTAGCCGCCGGCATGCCAACAAACGTAACCATAGGCATGCTAGAACACAACAGGTTCAGATTGAACAGCTTGAACCAAAACTGATGCTGACAGCCGATCTGGATGGCAACCGGATAGAACAGCTCCTCTCCCAGTACACCGCCGATGACTTTATACAGGGATTTGATAGTGCGCTGGTCAATCTTGAAGAGACCATCGATAACGCTGCCGCTGCGGTCAATCAGATTCCGCTGATCGGCGACCAACTTGTTTCTGCAGTCGATCCGTTTCTCACAATGCTGGACGACATGCGCGAATCACTGCGTTCGAACGTTGAATTCGCGTTCGCCCAAGCTGGTGCCGATGAGAATGCCAGTCTGCTCGAACTTTACGAAGGCACAATCTTCCAGGTCTTCGGTCCCAACGGACTCAATGCCTTACAGGATGGAATTGATCTCGGCACCGTTATTGACACCACCGATGTCGTCCGTACCTCCGGTATCGATCTATTCACGAACGGTGACGAAGTCGAAGATAGCGAATGGGTACAGTGGAACGTCCATCTGGCGCAACAGTTTCACATTGACATTCCCATTGATGCAACAATCGACTTCGAAGCTCTGACCGGTTCCGACACGTTGGCAAATCTGGGATTCTCGATTGAGACAACAGGCAGCCTGAGAGTAAGTGTCGACTGGGAAGCCTACCTGGGCTGGGGCGTTACACTTGGAAACCAGTTAACTAGCGTCGAACCCGGATTCTTCATCAACGCTGCAGCCGTCGATGACGCAGGAGAAGAAGTCAAAGAAATCCGGTTGACAATTGACATTACTGCTGCTCCAGCAACCGATGCCTTCGGACAGGAAATTCCCGGAGCACCAAGCGGACTGAGTGGAAATGTTGCGCTTGGATTAGTCAACGGTAGTGTTGTAGATGGAACCGTCAATCCGGAGACCGGACAAGTAGAAAACACTTCGTTCACCATCGACTTCACTGTCGACATTAATGATGATTCGTTTGTAACCGATCCTGATGCATTTTTGATTGGCCCGAATCAAGCGTTGTTTGATCGTGTCACACACCAGGAATTGCTCGAAAAGATCGATCAGAAACATGTTCCTGATGTGCTGACACCGCAAATCGATGTCGACGGACAAATCAAGTTACATTTCGAAACTGATACTGGCTCTCTTCCCGGGTATTCCGAACAGCAACTTGGTTTCATCGACGGCTCGCTGGGATTGCCAGAAATCACCTTCGATTTGAACGTCGACGCATCGGTCAGTCATCGATATTTTTCACTTCCGAATCAATTTGTGACGATCCCAGATATCGACCATTTGGCATTCAACAACGTAACACTCGATGTCACTCCACTGCTTAACGGTATTGTCACACCAATGGCCAATCTAGTGGGTGGAACGCTAGGGCCGCTGTTAAACGTCTTTGGCGTGGGGCTTGACGCGGGTGTAGGATTTCTCAATGCACCATTGCCGATTCTGAATGTAATCGGACCCGCGATGGGTTTTGGCCAACCGTCTATCCTGAGCCTCTCGGGTGTGGGGGACAAACTCAATCCACTATTCAATGCTGTTGGTGATATTGTTGATCTCCCTGCTGAGATTGCAGACTTCCTGCAAACTTACAATGGCGATCCGATCAACTTTGGCTCGTACGAATACGACTTTGACGCCGCTCCAAACGAGCCGAAATTCAATCGAACACAAACATCGTTGGCTGGCACTATCAACTCTGACGTATTTACCTCACTTTACGGAGAGAGATTGCAGCGCGGTGGATTCAATCTAGATATTATCGAACCGGGTGAAATTCTTGACATGTTGATCGGGAATCCATTCGATATTGTGAGCTATAACTTACCGGCGATCTCGCTGGATCTGAGTGGCGATTTTGGGTTTGATTTCAAAGCACTCAACTTCGGCATCCACGCCGGTGCCAGCCTGGACCTGAAACCAATCAGTTTTGTGTATGATTCATCCGGCTTGGAAACCATCGTTGACTCCACACGAGCCGGTATAATACCCGACTATAAAGATCTGCTCGATGGGTTCTACATTCGCAATAGTCCCGGCAGAGAGTTCAATCTTTCGCTTGACATCGGTGGCGGTGGCGGGGTCGATATCGGAGTCTTCTTCGCCAATGCAAATGCCAGTCTAGCTGGCGATCTGTTCTTCGATCTACAAGATCCGAATGAAGATGGCAAACTGCGGCTCAATGAGATTTTTGCAGTGACCGACCAATTGTCAAGTCCGCAGAATGTCATCAATTTGTTCGATGCCGGCATCGATATTGAAGGTAGCTTTGATTTCTCAGGCGGCTTTCGTATCTTTCTATTATTAAAAACGATCACGCAAAGTGTTTCTCTCAGCGGTTTGGGGATCCCCTCGAACATCAATCTCGGTCTTTCGTTAAGTAACATCCTGGGATACTCAGTTTCAAAACAGCCCGCAGGCCAGCCTGGCCTGGGAACCGAGTTCACTGAGGCCGAACAGAAAGTCCTCAGAATCAACGCGGGACTATTTGCTGACGATCGAGTGCACGGTAGCACGAACGACTCTGGTGGTATCGATGTTAGTGGCAGAGACGGTAGCATCATCGTTACCGCTAATTTGCCTGGTCAGGGTTTAGTGACTCAATCATTTGACGCCAACGTCGATCGCGTTGTCATTGTAGGAACTGAAAATAACGATCGGATCGACTTCTCGGGACTCTCCAACGTGGCCCTCGAAGTACACGGCCTGGGTGGTGACGACACCATTCTCACCGGCGGTGGAAATGATCTCATCTTCGCTGGTGCGGGGAATGACCTTGTCCATGCTGGTGCGGGCGATGACATCGTCCTGGGCGAAGATGGTGAAGATACAATCTTCGGTGAAGCAGGCGCTGATGTTATCGACGGTGGTCATGGTAACGACACAATTAATGGCGGCTCGGATAATGACTTCATCACCGGCGGGTGGGATGACGACCTGTTGATCAGTGTCGCTGGAATTGACCAGATTTTTGGAGATCGTGGTGATGATATCATTCAAATTGACCACCGGTCTCAAGCGACCATTGATGGCGGACGTGGTTTCAACACATTATTGATCAATGATGCTCAGGACGATTTCAATAACGATCGTCCACTCACCGCGACTCTCACTGCGAATACATTCGACGTCATCGGTGGCAGCACATCGACTTATTCAGATATCGACTTCGTTGACGTTTCGTTAGGATCTCTCGCTGACGTCTTGACGATTCATTCTACTTCATCATCGGTCCGAGTCGATGGAATCGTCGGCCTCACCGAATCCGATTCCCTGATCATCGATCGCACACACGACACCGTCGATAGAAATGGCGCGCTCACAGGCGATACGATCACCGGCCTGGGACTCAATGATATCACTTATACCAACATTGAAAACCTCGCGATCAACCTTGGTAGCGGTTCTGACCATTTTACTGTCGAAAGTACTTCCGAATTAACGGCTACCACAATCAATAGCGGTTTGGGCGATGATACGATCACACTCAAATCAGTCGGCAGCACCAAGCTGACTCAAATCATCGGTAATGATGGAAGTGATGAAGCGATTCTACTCATTCCAGATAATCCATCAGAATTTGGGCAACTCGGCGTCGGCGTCGAACGGCTGGTCATTGACAATTCCACTGCGGGTGACTCGGTCTCTTGGGAATACAGCGATGGGCGAATTCAGGCAAATGGTAATCCAATTGTTGACGCCCTGGGGGCGGAGCTGGTTGTTTTCACTGCTGGCCTGGGCGGAGCCGATTCGCTGGTCGTGGAAGACAACGTTGACAATCCGCAGTTCATCACAATCGAAAACGATCAGGTTCAGATTCTCGAAGGGGTCAACCTGCTTCATCAAAACGCAGCTCAGAATTTTTCGTTTGACACCACACAATTTCCAACTTCCGCACAAGGTATTGCAGGAGCTCAGGGGATCACCGATAGTCCAGATGGAAATCACGTCTATGTTACAGGCGGTTCACACATCGCAGTTTATCGACGGCAACTGGATGTCAACGGCAACAGAACTCAAAACCTGGAATTCATCCAGGTTCTCGTCGACGGGATTAACGGCGTTGATGGACTCCATGGGGCGCAGGATGTGATCGTCAGCCCAGACGGACGCCACGTTTATGTTGCAAGTTTCAATGACCAGAAGATTGCCATTTTTGAACGTGTTTCAGAAACCGGTCGGCTGATCTATAGAAGTCAGCTACACATGCCCGGCCAATCATTTACCGGCATTACCATGGGGCTCAATTCGCGGGTTTATGCGACTGCTGGCGGGTTCTTGGCTTGGTTCGAACGCGACCCCACAGACGGTCAGCTTAGGGTTGGGGGGCTCCAAGTCCCCGGGGGCACGCTTACCGACATCACCGTCACGCCTGACGGTAGCGAAGTGTACGTGACGACACAAAATGGTATTCATCGTTACGATGTCAACTTGAACGGCCATATCCTCGTCGATTCACAATTAACCCCCGGCGAGAGTTTATTCCTTGGTCAGTCAATCTACTCTCCGAACGGTGCTGTACGGCTTACTCTACAACATGATGGAAACCTGGTGCTGCACGACGTGAGTTTCCCTGCTCCCCGGTTACTGTGGCAGCTCGTCACGCAAAATACGGGTGTTGTGCGCGCTACGATGCAGACGGACGGGAACTTTGTGCTCTATCGAGCCGACGGTTTCGCCGTATGGGATTCCAATACGTCGGGTCAAAATGGACTTCGCGGGGTCGTTGAAGACGATGGGATCTTCAAGTTTCGTAACCCAGCCAATGTGGAGATCATATCTTCTCGTGGTCGTTTAGGCCAAGAGTATTCCTTTGCCGACAGGGCCGACAGTTTTCCTTACAAATCGGTGACCGCAACAAACCAATATGTGTATGTCGGAACGTCCACAGGAATCCGCCGATACGATCGCAATTTGAATTTAATCAATACTAAATTTAGCGTACGAGGAACGGACGTTACCGCACTTGATATTCACGAGCCTTCCGGAACCTTGATAGCCGGTTTCGACACTCGAACTACGCGGCCTATTGGAACTGATCAATTGATTGGCAACCAAGATTTGCATCTGGGGCAGTCGATCTACTCTGAAAACGGTGCTGTGCGGCTCACCTTACAACCCGATGGCAACCTGGTGATCTTTAATCTGAGAGACACCACGGGAAACCCAGTAATCTGGAGCCTCGGAACACAGGGTAGCGGCGCTGCTTTCCTCAGGATGCAGACGGACGGGAACCTTGTCCTCTATAGTGCTGGCGGCGCCTCCGTCGTTTGGAATTCAGGAACTTTCGAACCCGGCAACCCCGCGGTACGTGCAAGAATACAAAACGACGGAAACTTCGTACTGTACCGGGCGAACGGTACGGTAGCCTGGGTAACGAATAGCGTGATTCCCCCAGCACCGTATGAACCTCTCATTCCTGCTGAGATTCAAGTGCTCGACGGGGCGCTCAACCCAAGCATATTCAATCGTTCTGATCCTGGGGGAATTAACGGACCGACCACAATTCAAGACATCACTATGACAAGCGACGGCGTCAGCTACAGCATCGATCCTTCTCTCGCTTCGCTCTATGTGAGTCACGCTCCTAACTCTGGTGACACTCTTAGAGAGGGACAGCCCCAAAATCAAAGTCTGAATAAAGCAGGCGAAGCGGACGCCAAAACTGTCGTTTTTGGAAACACGGCTTACACGCTCAGTTCAAAATTGGGCACGCTGACGATTACTGATGCCAACACCGGTGCGAATAGGGGGCGTGTGATTATTCCCGGCATTCTAACCGCGGGATCAATTGCTGTCTCCGATAACGGGCAATTTCTCTACATCACGAATCCTACCGAAGACTCATTGCTGATCTATCACCTGGATTCCGTCGGCAACGTCAGCGGGTCTCCGCTTATCCTGGCTGATGGCGTCAGTGGTGCCGATGGTTTGGACGGAGCAAACCAAATCGAAATCGTCGGCGATCGCCTTTTTGTTTCCAGCCCGGTAGAAAACTCCGTAGCGGTCTATACGGGTGCCAATAGCGGCACACTCACATACCATTCGAAAACATCCGCTGGTCTAAATGGACCGACTCATATCACATCCTCAGCAGACGGCTCGCATGTCTATGTCTCGAGCGAACTCAACCATAATCTGGTTGTATTCGGAATTACTGGCAACGCGTTAGTGCCCCTGCAGTTTGTCACCAATGGTGTTGACGGTATTGTAGATATGAGGAGTCCGCAAACTTCCATTTTGAGCAACGACGAACGCTTCCTGTACGTAGGTAGTGGAGATGATTCGATCGCCATTTTTGCACGGAACACTGTCACTGGTCAGCTGACGTTCGTCGATTCGATTCGCAACGGCGCGCAGGGAATACAAGGCCTCGATGGATTAAGTTCGCTGGCAATGAGTAGTGACAATGACTATCTGTTTGCCGCAGGTGCTGAAGCAGACACCGTCGCTGTTTTTACTCGTGACATCGACTCCGGTAAACTTCGTTTTGTGCAACGCGTACGCAATGGTTCAGGGGGTGTTGTGGGACTCAACAATCCGACAGATCTGAACATTGTCGGCAATCAGCTTCTGATAACGACTGGAGGAGAAGCCGGTCCTCTCAACGAAAATGGTGGTCTGGCCTATCTGCAGATTGACTCTTCACTTCCCAAACCGAACGCATATAGAGCCACATACACGGGTGTTGAAAGCTTGACTGTTCGCTCAGCCGATGCCTCTGATCAGGTTAGTATCCGTCATATCGTAATTGAAACCATTGTCGAAACCAGAGGAGGCAACGATGACGTTGTGATTCACCATGCTCCAGCTGGACTGAGTACGACCGTGAATTCCGGTGCCGACAATGATAGCATTGTTCTTCGCGAGAGTGGCAACGGGTCTCAAGTCTATCTCAATGGAGAATCAGGCGATGACACACTGACCGTCTTCTCCGTCGGCAGCAACACCACAACGGTATTAGACTCGGGAACAGGAACAAATCTGTTTGTGGTCGATGGAACAACATTGGGAGCAGACCTTCAGATCGTAGGTCATGAAAGTGGTATTGATACTCTGAAGCTCGACACCAAAGGGATCACTCCCCCCTCGGAACCGAATCGTGTGGATGGTCCCACCAGCGATGATGGAGTTCACTTCGAACCGAACGGATCAATCGTAGTAACAGGTGAAAGTTTCGGTATCAACTACTCATTCATTGATGAAGTGCTTCGGATTGCTGCACCGACGGCTGCCGCTGGTGGCCCTTACGCGATTGATGAAGGAAATGCACTTTCGCTCGACGCAAGCGACACGATTGAACCAGCCCTGGGTGGTCTCGTTTCTTATAGCTGGGATATTAACGGCGATGGTCAGTTTGGTGACGTGATCGGACTTAGTCCTGTTATCACCTGGGCGACACTGATCGAATTTGGAATTGACGACAATGGAACTTATCAGATCGCTGTGCGGGCAACCAACTCGGAGGGTTCTGATGAAGTGTTTACAACACTCACATTGAATAACACCGATCCCATTCTCAGTTTGGCAGGTGGCAATTCATCAACTCAGTATGTCTCTTATGTATTAGATCTTTCCGCAACTGATCCCGGCGATGACACAATTAGTGAATATACGGTTGACTGGGGTGACGGCTCAAGCACCACTTTGACGAACGAAGCAACAGCCAGATTGTTACACACCTATACGACAAGTGGAAACTTCACAATCACCGTCAACGCCATCGACGAAGACGGGGGCCCTTACACAACAACGAACGATGTCAACGTGATCGCTGGACCGCCACCAACACGGGCATTGAGCGGTGCCGCTGGCCTCAATGAAAGTGAGTCCTTTGCGTTAACATTGACGGCAGCTGGACCAGGAACTGTGTCAAGCTGGCTGGTGAACTGGGGAGATGGAACCACGTCCACACTGAATAGTGCGAGCGGCTTACTCAACCATATTTATGCCGATGACGGAGCTTACCAGGTCACAGCGGTTGTCACTGACAGTAACGGCGCCACTTCATTGGCCACAAATTCTCTGAACGTTCGAGTGGAGAACATCGCACCAACAGTAACTTATAGCGGCACCTCGTCTGCTGATGAAGGTTCGCAATATACGATTCATAATCTCTCAGCAACCGATCCCGGGGCAGACACCATCAGTCAATGGATCGTTGATTGGGGCGACGGTCAGACAAGTCTGGTGAATCCCAATGAAACGAATGCGGCTCATATCTATCTTGATGATGGCAGCTATACCGTACGAGTGGGTGCCCGAGACGAGGATGGCATTTTTGTCAGCACAAATGAAGTCACGGTCACAGTCAGTAATGTAGCACCGACACTGACGCTGAGTGGCGACAGTCAGGTAGATGAAGGCTCGGTCTATAAATTGAATCTCTCGGATATCGACCCCGGCAATGATACCATTAGTGAATGGATCATCGACTGGGGTGATGGTACTTCGACCAATGGAGTGCCTGGTGAGATCGTTTCCGGCAATCCCGCTTCAGTCACACATGTGTATGCCGATGGCGATAACCAGTATACGATTACGGCAACCGCAACTGATGAAGATGGCACGTACACCTCCAGCAATACAGTGACCGTGAACGTGCAAGATGTGTCTCCAACTCCAACGATCAATGGTAATACAGTGATTACGGAAGGATCTCAGATCGAGATCAACCTGACATCCAATGACCCCGGGCCCGATCTGATCAACTCCTGGATAATTTATTGGGGCGACGGCACCACCCCAGACGTGTTACCTGGTGACGCACTTTCAGCCGTCCATACTTATGCGGACGATGGCGAGTACAACATCGTGGCAACGGTCAACAACAACGATGGCGCGATTGCTTCTGATCCACATGTGGTGACGGTCTTTAACGTCGCTCCTACAGTCATAATCGCAGGTGAAGTGCAGAGCGACTCGACTCAGCCTTTCAAGCTGACTCTGGGTAATATAATCGATCCAGGTGATGATACCGTGCTTGAATACCGCGTTGATTGGGGCGATGGTTCGATCTTCCCCGACAGCGACGGCGATGGCGACGACGATACGTTCGAAACCTTTACCTCAAACGGCGTCATCGAGCACACGTTTGAAGATGGCAACGGCGCCCACTTGATCGTCGTGACCCTCGTCGATGAAGACGGTACCTTTCCTGTTGCGGCAATTTTGCTGACTGTCAACGAAGGCAGCCCAGCACCATTGCGATTAAGTGCGTTGACTGCCCCAGAGAATCCAGGCGATCCGGAGAGCAGCTACATCATCGAATGGGGCGATGGCACTTCTAATACATACACAAACGCTGACGCCCTTCCGAACGGAGACGGTCTCCTGCTGATTGATGTGGACCATATTTTTGACAATAACGGTATCTATAGCGCAAAGGTCTATATCAAGCATCCCAATAGTATTGATCCCATTTTGGTGCGTGAACTGCCGGTGGTTGTCAACAACGTTAACCCGGAAATAGATAATGTAACACTTGTCACGAGTACCCCTCAAGAAGGAGCTCCTGTTCAACTTGAAGTCAATACTTCGGTCCAGGGAAGCCTGGATCTGCTGACTTATGAGTTTGACTTTGATAATGATGGTGTATTTGAAATCAGTGCTAGTGCCAACACTGCAAGCCACGTTTTTGCTGATAATGGGTCGTTTCTCGTTGGAGTCCGCGTTGTTGATTCAAGCGGAGGTAGTACTTCCCAAGTCATTTCGATTGATGTCGCCAATGTTGATCCCCAAATCAATTTGATCACGGAAAGCCCGCAAATCAATGAGGGTGCTTCGTTTTCCGTAATGGTTCAAGCAACTGATGCTGCCGGTGTACTCGATCCGCTGACTTACGAATTCGATTTCGACAACGACGGCACTTTTGAAACCAGCAACACCACTGGAGTTGCCGATCATACCTATGCTGATGATGGCCTCTTTATCGTCGGAATCAGAGTCTCCGACGATGATGGTGGCAGCGTGACAACTTCGAAGGAAATCTCCGTAGCGAACGTCGCTCCCACAATTGTGTTCACTGGAAATTCCACAGCAACTGAAGGGACTGATTACAATCTTCAGCTGGGAGACATTGTCGATCCTGGAGATGATACCGTGATTGCCTATACCGTACTCTGGGGAGATGGTCAAACAGATCAGTTTCTGGGTTCTCCTGTATCCGGTAGTTTCATTACTCACACTTACCTTGAGGGGCCCAATAATCACACGATTCAGATCATGCTCGAAGATGAAGATGGGACGCATCTGGTACCGACTGAAGTCAATGTGTCCGTTCAAAATGCCTCTCCGGTGATTACACGACTTGAGACCAACGCGTTTGAATTGGGAGAAGTTGTTCTGACTGAGCAAACTACGATTTCCGCTGATTTCACAGAGCTCGGTATTCTAGACGCACATTCCGCCAGCATCGACTGGGGTGATGGCACGGATCCGGAATTGGTTCCTGTTAATGAACTTGACGGGGCCGGTACACTGAATGGTAATCATATCTATGCACTTCCCGGTACATATACAATTACCGTCACACTCACTGATGATGATGGTGGTATAACTCAGGCGGAAGTCACTGCATTCATCGCTGGCACAGGTCTTTTCAATGGTACTTTGAGTCTGGTTGGTACTAATGGTAATGATCACATTCATGTGTTTCGTTTTTTCCATAAATATGTGGTGATTGCCAATATCTTATCCGGGTTCCCAGTACGGTTTTTCAATGTATCTGACGTTCAGAAAATCAGTGTTGTGGCCAGAGGTGGCAATGATCATGTTCATATCAGCAACAATGTCTCTGTGCCTGCCATTCTCAGGGGTGGTGATGGCCATGATTCCCTGATTGGTGGCTCTGGTAATGACACTTTGTTAGGAGAGAACGGACACGACTATTTATCGGGTGGAAATGGGAACAACATTTTGGTGGGCGGTGATGGTAATGACTGGCTCAGAGGTGGACGTGGTCGGGATCTATTGATCGGTGGTCAAGGCAGAGATTATATCAAAGGTGGTTCAGGAGACGATATCCTCATCGGTGGATTCACCAGTTTCGATACGAACCTGGATGCCCTCAACGCCATTTCCACTGAATGGAATTCGGGAGCCAGCTACCAGACGCGTATTAACAATCTTCAGACCGGAGTCGGCCCTGATCTAGTCACATTAAAAGCCAACGGTCCTGACACCACCGTTTTCGATGATGGTGAGCGCGACACGCTCAAAGGAGAAAGAGGACACGATTGGTTCCTGGGTGATAGTGACGATGATCGAATGAGAAAAAGACGGGATGAAGTTTTCACTCATATTGATATCCTGGACCTCATTTGATATTCATAACAGATTCGTGTACTTCGCAGGCTATTTTGAGAACATCCTATACTGAAGCCATGAATATATGCGGTCAGGATTTACTTCGGTATTATTAAACGCTAAATCGCGTTAGGTCAATTTATTCAGCCATATACTCTATAATGATTTGATTTCATACTCAGTATGAAAATTGAAACTACTTCTCAATGACCGGTTCAAATACCATAGACGACCTGGTCAGAACTTTGGAGAAGCCTTCGAACCTCGAAACTTTACTCAGTCCACTTGAGCCCCCCCTATTATCCCCCTACTAATACGCGTTCTCCAAGCAATAACAAAGCATTGTCAAAGCGTGGTTGAAGTAAATGGCACTGAAAAACAGGCCTTTGTGAAGCATAAGCAACACATGGCGAAAGCAACTACGGTCTTCGGAACCGGGGGGAGTAGTGGAATTGTAAACGCAACCTTATCACTTACGCACAGAGGACTTCCAACGTGCGACTTGTTACCGAGTTTGGAGTTTTTAATCCAACTGATACGCCCACGCGCACGAAATTTTGACCGCAACGAACCAGACTCAATAATCTAGCACGATCCTTCCAAAGTAGATCACACTTTATTTTGGCAGTACCAGAATCAGCATTGAGTAACTTTGCCGTAACATTTTTTACATATTTGATTTCCACTTTGTTCTTCTACTGATGAACGTTATTACCTTAGGTCGATTCAACTTCTTTTGTTAAAATACTAGTTTCAAATTCTAGATTTTCTTTTTCAGCTCAATCAAAGTTAATTTCTTGACCTGTGTTTCGTCTTTTCGCGTTCCTGATACCATGTCACACCCAAATGTTTCATTCAGATATTCCTGCTAGAATACTACTTGAACATGTTCAATTGGGAATCTGATTTGATTCCCCAATTCGCTTGTCAGGTATTGAGAAAGGTCATCTGCGACTATCTTAGTAATCTTTTCAATTTGAGCATCGGTTGGAGATTGACCTCTAAGATCTAAAAGAACTGTCTGAAGTCTACCATGCCCTGTAATTTGAACTCGCTGTGCGATTTGCTTTCGAAGTGACCGCTTCCGAGTGCCTCCTTGTAACATTTTCAGAATCGCATTAACATCAATATTTCCATTGCTATGTATTAACCGATCACTCTTAACCTCTACCATGAGTTCGCTTCCATGAATATCGGGCACAGTAGAGCCTTTTGGTGGTCGTCTGCTTAAACTACCATCTTTCTTACGAGCTATACTCCCAGTTTTGGTAAACGGCTGATTTGGACTTGACCCAATTTGGCCATATAGGTACTGCATTTCCATTTCTGTCTGTCGGAAATGTGGCTTGGTAGGTTTGCCTTTTTGCAAATCACGAAGTGTTTCTATATACTTTCGATATTCTTGACGCTTCTTAGGATTTAATTGCTCTTGAATCTGAGTTTCCCAGAACGCAATCAATTCATCATATTCTTTTAGAGTAAATCGGTGCTTTACAGAATTTGTGGCCATACGTTTGGCGTATCGAATCCCAGTTTCAACTCCTTCTTTTCCAACTTTTTCCAGTGCTTCTTTAGTAACTTTAATTCCATGCTTTGTTACCGTTGCCCCATGACCAAATATTGGGATCATTCCAGCAGCAGAAAAACCTACCCCTTCCCAATCACCTTCGATCAAGTAAATGCCGGCGTTAATAGCATCAGGAAAAACTCCGAGTACCGGGATCAATCCTGCACCGTCTAATACCAAGTGTACCCATTCCAAGACCGGATCCTCTTTGTGAGAAGGCTGTCTGGATTTATCCATCTTCTTAGCAAGTCGGTTGACATGTGTTGGAACTGTATCAAGTCGCTTTTCGTTCTTATTGCCCTGTTTGATTGTCGCTTTTGCTTCTCGAATTGGGGCATAGCAAGGCTCTAGCTCATTATGCTCGTCGGTTCTGCCGGAATCCCGAAGTTGCTTCAAGTATTCTTCAAAGTCCATCGGGTCACTGGCAACCATCAGTCGAGCCGACTTACCGTCTTCGTCAAGTTCAAAATAGAGATGATGCTGCTTACCTTCTTCGTCCTTAAATTCCTCTTTCGCATCCCACCAGTTAGCAACCTGCTGTGCGCCAGATTTAATACCGCCCCAAACTTTTTTCCCAAATGCAACCAGCTTTTCAACCACAAACTCTATCACCTTGTCGATCGGCTGGCGTAGTTTTGAAACGACAGACTTGATTTTGTCTCCGATGTCACCTAGCCCGACTAAACGGGCGAGGAAGGCAATGATGAGCGGGATCGAATTGGCCATTGCTTGTTCAATCCACTCGGCGGCGGCACCGACCATTCCTTTGGCCATGCGCGTGAAGCTGGATGTAATCGATTTAACCCAGACGAAGATCTCCTTGATCCGCTCAATGAAGAACATCATTGTGTTGTACATCATCAAGACAGCTTGAACAAAAGCACCAACGGGCGTAAACATCGAAGCCAGTTTGTTTGCCGCCTTCATAATCAATTGTGTAATTAACCATTCGGAGACGGCATCAACAATCTTCTGCTTAACCTCAGCCATTTTGTCTTTGATCCATTCCCAGATGATACCCGGGCCTTCTGTAAATAGTGACTTGACCTTCGCCATCACATCTTCAACGACCGCAACATTGCGCTCCCCAACCATCTCGACCACTTTCCCGCGAATATACTGGTAAGTGAATCCAAATATCTCCAGCAGCATGCTAAACACAGACTTCAGTGTAAAAGTCTTGGGAAGTGTAATCCCGCCAGCGGCAAAGGCGCCAAATATCCAGCCCGTAATCCCGCCAACGAAATGTTGCCGAAAATTCGACATGAATCGACTCATGCCCTGCCCAACTGAGTGGATCAAACTCTTCAAGAAACGGGCTGGTTGCTTGATAATGTCCATAAACGCATCACGCGCATCTGACAGGATGGATAAGAATTCTTCGCCCGGAATGCCAACTGCTTTACATGCTGCCAGGAAGAGAATTTTTGCTGCATCAAGAAATTCGCCATTCAGTATGGCACCGACGATCTGAATTTGGGTCACGATTACGAGTTCAAACAAATCCATAATCTTGGTAACCACTGATTGAACACGGTCGATTAAGACAACCACTGTGTCTTCAAGTCTCTTGGCGATCGCATTCACAACTTCGACAGCGTTTTCGACCACGACGTCAATGGCTGCATTGACCTTGGCGCGCAGTTTCGGAAACGCAATCAACAAAGCAACAACCAATATCTTCAAACCTGATGCAAATGTCTGAATCATTCCCACAACGACGTCACGGAGACGATTGATAATACCGACTGCAACCTTTTTGGCTGTATCGAGAACCCGAGTGACCACTTTTTTCGCCTCGCTGAAGACTTTCTTGACTGCCTTGACGAGTGCGTCTTTCCATCGACTGACAGCACGCTTCACCGATGAAACGATTCGCCCCAAGAGATTCTTCTTCTCTTTCGGTCTGTTCTTTTCGCGTTCACGTTTCTCATGCTCCGCCTTTTCTTCGGCATTCTTCCTTTCCTGCTCTGCTTCTTCTTTTGCTTTATCGATTGTCCGATTCGCACGCTCTTGTTCTTCAGTGATCTTGCCGGCGACCTCAGCCTGATGTGATTGATATCGGTGGGCAACTTCTGTGTTGAACTGCGCAAGTTGCTCCTGTTGCTCGGCGACTCCCTTCTCTTTTTCGGCCTGGACTTCGGCTTGACCTTCAGCGATTGCTTGCTGCTGGTCAGCCCGTGCTTGATCAGTAGCCACATCCGCTTCAGCTTGGGCATCCGCGAAGGCTTGATTACGCTCTGCGTCTCTTTGCTCAGCAGCCGCCTCTACCTGATTACGGGGTTCCGCCAGGACCGCATTTAGCAATGGGGCAAAGTCGGCATCGGCAATCGCTCGTACATCGTTACCTACGTCTGTGTCAAAATACTCAAGCATCTCGGCAGATTGTTCGGTCGGCTGAGTGGTACCCGATTCTGCAATTTCAATTCTCTCTTGCCGGTCGACAGAAACGGGGATAATGCGACTGGCAGACGTGTTCGCTTCGATTTCCTCCGCGACTTGTTGTGCCGCTTGATTCGCGGTTTGATTTGCCGCATTCGTGACATGGCCCATACGACTGGTATCGGCTTCACCATCTGCACGAAATTGTGGCTTTGTACCCGGATCGATTCCCACATTGTCACCTTCTGGTTGTGCGGGAACGGTAGTCTCGGCGTCTGTCATTGACTCCGCTTTTTCCGGTGGTGGTAATACAACTTCTTCAGCACCTGGCATCTCACTAAATTCAGCCGGACCAGCATTCTCCCTCGCTTGTACCGTAACATCATCTTGAGGTAGATAAGCTGTCAGCGTCGGTGCTTCCTGCAAGTACTCTCGTCGATCTGACTGAAAATCCATTCCCAGCCTGTCTCCGATCGATCCCATTTGGTCAGCAATCTGAGTGGCTGAAGAGTGAAGGAATTTAACAAAAAATGATTCGGTCGATTTTGTGCTAACCGTTTGTGCTGAAATAGGCGTAGACGCAACGACCGGATTTTCGATAGCAGTAGTTGGCAATGCTGCCTGTGTGTCGGCTACCCTGCTCCGGTTAGCGGTCTGATTTTCGGTTTCCGGTTCCGGTTCTTTCTTCGCATCTTGCCGGCCTTCTTTTTTCGAGGCAGCCCCTGAACTGCCTATAAGCGACTGCGTAGCACGATTACCCAATCGCTGCTGCATCGCCTTCATTGCCGAGCGAGGTTTTTCGGCACGACGTTTTGGTAACGCAGAGCCTCTAGTCGGTCGACGTTGTGTCGCTTTTTTTTTCTTTTGAACCGAGCGTTTCATAAGTAGGATTCAGGTTTGACTCCTTCTTCAAGTTGATGTCCTTGAAACACTTAGACTGGAGTAGTTTGCATGTTCGCTATCTTTTGAGCACGTCATAAAATCGCATTTGAATCACTTCAGATCCTAATCCGTAGTACCCGTAGTATCCGTCGTGTCTGTCGTATCTGTCGTATCTGTCGTGTCTGTCGTGTCTGCAGCACCCGTAGGATTCACAGTGTCCGCATTTGCTGGGCCGCTTTCATTACTCCCCCCCTTTTCGAGTGTTATTTTTATCTCTTCAAGAATTTCTTCTTTCAATTCGTCTTTTATTCTATTAAACAAATTTACGTGCACTCTAGCTTCTGAATCATCATTTGAACCAGGCATCTGAGCTTTGTAATCACGAGTCCAGTTGCCATTTTCATTTTTCAGCACCGCAAGAATGACGTAGCAATTCCCATCACCACATTTACAACTGCATTCATCTTTGGAAAATTCCTTGTAAATTCCGATTTCATAGCCATCATATTCTCGAGTTGGAATCACTTTAGGTTGATTATCATCAGAACACATTGTATTGCGTGTACCGCAATTGATCGTTCTTCGACAAAGGACTACCCAAAGGGTTGGTTCTTCTCCGTTGCCTATATCAGGAATATTGACTGATACCTCGACATCCTTGGGAACATGAATTAGATCACCTTGGCAATTGATGGCCACCCCCTCATTAACCTTTATCTGTCCTGTTTCGCTTGGTTTCGAAACTTCCAATCCAAACACAACGCCGCATCCCAGCAGCGAACGTAAAAGTAAACGACTCAGTTCCTGCGTATAGGCAGTCTGTGCCTCAAGATCTTCATGCTGCAAGAGCATTCCAGGGCCAAACCGGGGTTTGACCAAAGTGGATTTGCCCGTCTCTCGAGTTAATGGCTCATTCATTGCGATTCTCCTTTTATTTCTGTTACATCTTTTTTCTTATTTACTATTTTAAAGCTGGAACGAAATGTTCCACCTGGTGAACCGTTCCCACTTGGAACCGTTTGGAGGCCTACCGCATTGACATCTACTGACTGTCCGTTGCAATCGATAATGAGATCCCCATAAACCTCGATTTCAACTCGAGAGGGTACATTATCAAACGTCGAATAACTCTCTGCGTCGAATTCTTCCTTGAGCCATCTTTTGGTAATAACAATCTGAGCACTATCTGTTAGTTCTTCTTTATCACATTGATCCAGAGCGATGGTCTCAGGGTTCGGATTGATACGCACTATTGGAACCCGATGTGGTTTCCACCAACCCGTTGTGGACTCGTGAAACAGAAGGGTCATGGAAAAACAATCGGGAAGTAGACTGCTCACAAGAACTCCGCGTGAAAATTTCACTGAAATATTATTTAAAATAACTTCTTCTCCATTAACGTCAGCACCCTCCGAAATGAACTCTTTAAATTCTTTTGGATCCACTTCTTTGTGATGCCATTTCGCCCAACCAATCTCACTGATCGTGGTCAGGTCACAACTGGGAATCAAATCGAACAGAAGCTCGTTGTGTTTCACTAATTGCCGTGGACTACAATCATCGAACACAAAATATTTGTTCTGTCGATTATTCTGAGGGTCTTCTTTTTCGTAGAATTTGATATATGCCAATGGAACGGCTTTTTTGTAGTCTAAGTCTATATCAATGATTCCCCCACAATGCTCCTGATACTCATCCAGGCCCCCCCCTTGGTCAGATGAAAACTCCCACTTCTTCGAATGTTCACACAGACAACGAGGCGAACGGCGAATTCCGTTATCATCCAAACTACCGTCTGCCTGAGATGAATTCGTGTCACCTGGCCCTTGGCGACTCTTATCGTCATCGCACTCTTTATTTTCCATCTTGCGAAGGGAAAATCGGACCGTCTCACAGACATGATCCCACTGAGAACTACATGGTTGACAAGGATCACCTTTCACGTAATTCATCTTCACTTCTGCGTAATGCGCGCTTAAGAGCCATACTGACTGTAGTTTTTTACTCTCATCTTGTTTCTCTATTAATTCGGTACAAGCAAATGGATTCCAAGAATTATCCGGATTCGTTTTTTGTCTATCAGAATCTTTACATTCGTCTTTGTATAAGAAAATAATCTCATCATATTTGACTGTTCCTCCATCAATTCTACATAGTTCGCGGCCGCATTGATCGAGCGCGAAACCTTTAGAGATATCGAACCCTTGCTCGTTGGGGTTCGAAACTTTGAACCCGCGTACTACTCCCCATCCATGAATTGAACGGTTAATCAATCGTCTTCGTTGCAGGTTGTAATCCTGCTCGGTTTGAAGGGCCGCAGGCGTTAACCGCTTGCCCTGAAAATAACGGTTCCTAAGTCCGGACTCGCAAGTTGGATTAGAACAGCACTCAGATTGATGACTCATGGGTCGTTTCTCCTTTTGTGTCAATGTAATCGTGTGTCAAGGGTGGGTCCGATGTCAGAAAGTCGTGGTTTCGCGTCGGGTAGACGAGCGTGTCCGGTTACTGCATCAGAACCTAGATGTGCATCCGGAAGCGGTTCAAGAATAAAGTCGTCGTGGATACGATCACTCTTCAATGCCTGGGGTCCAACCCAGTTTAGTTCGACAGTGGTCATTACCGGTGCCATCTCCTGAAGCAAATCAAGCAACCAAGGTTCCCAGTCAATTCGTTCCTGAGCGGTAGCCGCGATATCGATTCGTATTTTCCCTAGAAAACGAAGCATCGGATCATTCGTAATCGACGAACACGGAAGTCGCATCACGTCAACCACAGCGAACGCATCGAGTTCAGAATTCCAGGGTGATGCCCCACCCAGTATCGCAGGCAAATTGGTGCCTTTGCGATTGTCAGCAGCGGTAATTGCGAAACCGAAATCGGCAATCATATCGATCACTCGAAATCGTGGTGGCTCACCAGTAATGATACTTTTAAGAAGTGCTTCAAGACCAAACCGCGTACCACGACCCTGAGCCAGAATTTCGGCTTGTGATAGTATCGCTCGTTTCTGATTGGTGTTAAGCTGATCTTGCCAGGGTAAACCAAGCCAACGGGCCACATAGTCGAGCCATTCCTCTGGTGCGGTCGTGGGATGAATGAGGCTGCCTAAAGATGCAATGTTCTGATCAATCTCTTGCGACGAGTTTTCCAAAACTCCTACGAGCGCACGGAGAAAGTTATCGGGAGAGTAAGGTTCACGTTGATATATCAAAGGCAAATGTTCCATTAACGAAATACCGGGATAGAGAACATTCATTTCATAAACAACCGGTAATTTCGCCCCAGGCGCTGCTATCAGTTCGAGACTGACCCAAAGGTATTGCTCTTTAAATGTAAACAACGGCGCGCTGAATGATTCTGGTTCTACATCAGTGTTGCTTGCTCGTCCCTGAAAGATCGTTGTGTTACGATGAAGATCGGGATCGGTATGTAGTGTTTTTACAAGATGATCAGCGAGTAAGGTGTTATTCCTGGTGATGCTCAAAATTCGTTCCCGTGTTTTATCATCATCAGTCGCAGCGACAGTGATTTTCAGGGTTGAACCTTGCGGTAATTCGGCTTTGAACTCAGCACGAAGCCAAGGTGGCCCCCCCTCAAGAGGAGTCGACCGTAACATCGGTGTGAGTGCGTAAGCACGAACTTCGGCACTACTGAGCGGAACAATATTCGTCTGTCTGTATCGCTGAAGTCCACTTGAGCCGGCAACGAGCAAACTGCTGCATCCACCTGTTACTCCTTGTATTTGTATGGGCGCATCGCTCCGATCAACAATTACCTCACTTAAAATGCCGCCATCTGGATCGAGTACGAGAACAGCAGCAATTTTATCTGAAATGTCATCATAGATCCCACTCAGCAGAAGTTTCGAATGACGGAAATCGCACCCCAATTGTAGATCGCGGAAACTCGGACGTATCGCTCCAACCGGCATACTACGGATTACATCACCGCCCTCTTCAGCAAACCAAAGAAGAACAGGCTGTTGAGTACGAGTCAGTAAGGTGAATTGCTTCGTTTGTTTCAGATAAACGAAGGAAGTCTGTTTCAGAGAATCCAAGGAAGTGACGCGCAAAAGCCCGTTCAGTGGAATAGACTCGCTTTTAAATCCACACCGATTAATACATTTGATCGAGCAACTATTGTTGTGTTGGATTAGAACATAGAGTGAGCCTTGATCGTCCGCGGCGGCAATGTCAATAACATCCCCATCCTTAAAAGAAATCGTTGTGAACTGTGTCAGCGAATCACTTTCAAAACATTGAACTGAATTTTTACCCTTTCGTACCCAGAGCAAATCAGCAGTCGCCACCATTCGCTCAGCAGTCGCAATCGCAGATGGACTGGGGAATGACTCTGCTTCCCCTCCTTCGGCTAGTAGTTGATGACATTGCCCAATTTCGTCGCGCCATAATGTTTCACCCGTGGATAAAATAACCGGGGCGAAAGCTCCAGGTGAAGCATATCGAGTGGGAGGCTGTCCGAATGGTGCTGTCGGACCGAACCCGTTTTCGACTGTCACCGTCTCGAGACTCGTCCCCGCAAAAACACATGCTTTCCATTGAGCTGTTGTTGAAAAATGATACTTTTTTTGATTGGTCATCGGCGTCCTCCCATCGCCGTTGGAATTACAGTAATTGTCGTTCGACGACGATTCCAGCGAGGCAAGCCGTAACTGGGAACACGAATCTCTTGATCTAGCTTTTGATTCTCCCCATTTACTTTAAACAAACTCAAGTCGAGAACGCGTTTCACACCAGCCGTCGATCTCATCCAATTCATAAGATCATTTCTTGTGACTGACGCCCCTGGTTCCCTCGGTGTTGTCACTCCATCGTCGTCCAAGGCAAGACGACTGGCGAATTCTTTTACCAATTTCATTCGAAGTGACTCTGAATCGATTCCCTGTTGCGCTTCCAACTCGACTTGAAAGAAAAAGTCAATGTAACGAGGCGCTATTACAGCAAGCCGTGTGCCTAAAGGAATTCGAGAGATCAAACTGCAGCGGATGGCTTCAAGCCAACGTGGAGTTTCCGGAACTGTATCAGGTTCTGATTGCCCAAGGCGACTGCGCAGTGCGACTAATGTTGTCTCACCCGTTCGTGGAGCAAGTCGATGCGGGGGTGCAATCCAGGCACGCGAGACTTCTAATAAAGGAAGCGAGATCGCAGCATGAGAAATATCATCATTGGTAATGAGAGCATGGCTTTTCCGGACACGATCTCGGGCGTGTCGACGCACACTCGTTGGTGAGAGTGCATTCGCACCACCAGAGATTGGACTGTAATTCACACCATAGACACCAGAAAAACCAGTCACACACCATTTCCGATTTCGTGCGATACTACCTTGCTCGCCGTTACAAACATGATAGGTTACCATTACATGTAACTCTGCAGATGGAATTTTACCATTCACACCGTTCCCGAATGTTGCCACATCCGACTTTCGATCAAATTCGAAAAATCGATCCGTAGGTCCTTTCTCGGAAAGCCGCTCACAGCGATACCACTGCTTGACGCCAGATGGTTCTGCTATCTCGATTGCAATTGGCTCCTTGTTCATGGAATATCGCAAGCCGGGTTGTTTCAGTTCAAGTTTCCAGTCTGGCAGACCATTGGCGACATGGAGTTCACGGAAGATACGAGTTACCTGTTCTATTGGAATCACGTTTGCCCCAACTCGAATAATGCGAGGAGGCCGAGCAAAGCCAACTTCAGAATGAAACTCAATCGTGAATGTAGTTGGTGAAATTTTCACGTTGTCAAACTCGAGCCGAATGGCCCCGGTTCGTAACATTCCATACGTATCGTCTGAAACGACCTTGATCGGAATACGATCTTGCCCGGCAACAAGCGTCGCCTGCAACGCAGACCGAATCAAAGCGGGGACTTCAGTTTGTGATTCATCTTTCGCTTGTGTAGAAGGCGCTGCTTGAACACCAATAACCCAGTGTCTGGAAGTTGCCTGTAGTGACTGGCTACCAGGCAACTTGTCACGGCATGTAAAAGAAAGCGCAAATTTATCTCGACAACCGGCACGCTCACCAAAGGGAAAAAATGGTTGCCCACCGTACATATTCGTATTTGTATGATCGATCTTTTCGCCATCGGCACAATGCGTGACCAATTGTGTCAGCCTGCCTGGCATCCAGAGTTGATTGTCAATGAGCTGAAAAGTGGTGGTTTCGAGTCCCTCGACATGGGCAATCGCATCGCGGGGAATGATCACATTCTCCGCAAACGTGTTGACGGGTGAATTGATATCATTAGGATCAGGCCAAATGAGCCCGTGCGCAGAATTTGCACCAGTATCGGTAATTCCCATCAATGCCGCATATGCTTGCCGTTCGTCGTGACGCATTCGGGACAATGAATAGAGCTGAGCTTCGGCTGTCCAGGCTAACAGCTCCATCAGTGTAATTCCGGGGTCGTGTGCGTTGTGATCGGTCCATTCTGGAGCGAGCGCCTGCAAGCTTGCTCGGCCAATCTCCATCAGATCCTGAAAACGTCGTTGGAACAGGTTTGGAGAGAGTTTACTCATTTAAACTCCTCCACCATATCAAACTGAATTCGAACTGAGTCTTTCGCCAGTAACGCGAGTTCTGTCCCGTCTAAAGCCTCTGGCCATGGTTTGTCATCGTTGTCATTAAACACCTCAACCAGATGAGCATTAATAATACTGACTAAATTTGGTGTGTCGCGTAATGCAAAGGAGATATCACTTTCGTTCGGGTTGGCGCCGACAGGCCAACCTTCACCTTCATCACCTCCCCCAGCAGAATCGAAATAAGTATGAAGACGTCTTTTAACCTCTCTGGCCACTTCACCGGCTGCATCGATTGAAATAACTTGCAATTTGAGCAAGATACGAAACCGTCTCAGAGTAGGCCCTTCAATGGCCAAGGCATTTGGTGCCGATAATGATATTGATGAGGAAGCAAGAATCGTTCGATGTAACGCACGAACCTGTGCGGCCGTTGGTTTAGGTTGGTCGCCACGCATCACGACAATAAGCTGTACTGAACTTTGCCGCTGAAACGCATGCGCCTGTACGATTTCCGGCGAACTTTGCAAGGCAATCTCTTTGAAATCTCGCAAGGTGACGGCCCGTTGGCGATGCCTCAAACGTGAGAGGCCAAACTGCATCACCCGTTCGTCCGACTCGGGAGGTGCCCCACCAGCGGCATCGTCTGCGGCGATAACCTTTTCGACACTGGGAATAGGCGAAACCAAATTAAGCTCGCTTCGCGCCTTGACCTGATTACCCGGTGAATCAATTTCATCTGGTTGATTGGGTTCGGTACGTTGATAGCGAAACGCCAGAATGTTGTCTCTCCCAATTGGAGGAATTAAGCCATGTAGGCCATCGCCAAATCGAATTCGTCCCGTGTTTTCATCCAGTGCATAGACACGATCACCAGCCGACTCATCCAGGGGGTCAACAACGCATCGCCACAACACCCAATCACCGGGCAGGTCTTCCACATTACTTAATACTTGCCCGGTTCCAAGTTCTAACAATTCCTTCCGGTCTTCCTCAGTTAGATTTTCACGGACACGGAGTTCGAGCGTGTTACTTAAAACGGGCGGCCGCGCGAGTGTCACTGTAAGATTTGGCTCTCCGGTCGATGAGTCGAGTAATTCACGAGTGAGCGTTTCGCGCGCACTGGCCCAAACGGAATTCAGATAAGCCCCACACAGTTTGGGCCGCCAATCCTTCATTTGATTGTCTTTACTCGGCTTAAGTTGCAACCACTTTCGTTTGAGTCCGAAAAGTTCATCTTCGGTTGGTGAGACGGGGAAGGACATTGATATCAGACCACTTTCGCTCAACCCGCGTGTGTTATCTTTGGCAGCGATCCAAATAAAATGATTGTCCACAAGGGCATTAATCGTCAAAGGAACAAACGCGGAATTCGATTGTTGATCTGCTAACATAAACATGTTCACGAGATCACCCCTAAGCTGACCTTCCACACCTATGAAAATCGCTTTACCTTTGGCGACCTGTTCTGAATCTTCTTTCGAGTTGGCTTGTGTCGGATCTTCTGAAGGGTGTTCTTCCTTGGCAGCACCCTCTTCATGGTCTGGTGAATCCGCTTGTTGCGCCTCATCTGAAGAAGCAGCCGCTTGGGAGGCATCGTCAATCAATCTTCCCAGGCTCAACTTGAGCGGCACAAACGCTTCGACCGTTGCCCCTTTGGTGCGATTCGCATCACTTTGATCCCGCACCGAACCACTATCCTGAGCAAGCACGAACTCGGGTTGAACGTCAGTAGAAAGGCTGTAGACTACAGCGAGTTTGACAATCGAAGGTGCTCGTATGTCTTCGTTGCTTCGTGTTACGACTTGTGTTGTTTCAATATTCTTCCCATTCTTTTGGGGTTTGGTCGTCTGAATCGACACAGTCTCTTTGCCGTAATCGCCACCAATCAGACGGCCCCGAATCCAAAAGTTTGTTTTTCCCGCCCAGTCCGAAGACTCGAAGTCATCAGGCGCCTTGAATTTCAGTGAACCATTTGACTTGAGGTTATGCGTTCCATCTTCTGCTCCATCAAGCTCCGACCACCCTTTTCCATTCCAATATTCCCAGGAAAGGACCGGATTGGTATCCGTATTAATTAGTGAGACGGTCCAATCATTGATGCTATTGACAGTAAGATAGTTAACCAGAGAATCGTTCTCTTCTTTAATAATCTTGGGTGCCTTTTCCCAATGTCGTTCCAAGATAACGAGTTCTGATTGATCCGGGTCAGTGTCATCGACTTTGAATACTTCGCCTTTAATCGTTTGAGGGTCGGCTCCCAGGAAGGTCAAACCCCGTGCCGCCAAATCAGCGTGCGAAGTCTTTAATTTTTCATCCAGTTTCAGCAGGGGAAGCGTACTAATGACGGCCTGATAGGCAACATCTTCTAACTCTTGAAACTTAAGTATATTATCTTTTTCTTGTATATTCAGCTTAGCAATGCGAGGCTCATTTGAGTTACCCCTCATTGATATCACTTGATAGGTTCCACTCGACGTTTCAGTAGTGATTCGTAAAAACGTCCCAACCTTGGTACTGATGTCATCTTGATGAAGTTTGATCTCGTTATTTTCACCCTCTACCAAAGCAATTTGATCTTCTTTTAGTTTCTGGTAAGTGCAAGCTATCTTAGGAATCTGGTCATTGCTAACAGGGGAAAAATCTGCATAGTCACCACCATTTCTAATGTTAGTTACTTTCCGAAGCACACTCCTGTCTCTGTAGCTGATTCGCAAGAAAGAACCCACGCCCACAGTGCTGTTTTGTTCTAAGGTGATTGATTTACCACCTTTGTGAAGAAATGTAACATATTGCGGTTCACCGAAAATCCGATTCGTCTTGTAGCTAACAGCAGTACCTTCAGTAGGGATAGATTCATTTTCTAACTGATTGAGACTCTCATCAAACGTAACCTTCTTTCTTTCATCATCGAAATCCTTAACACGCGCCAAAAAGTTAGTGCTATCCATAATAATCAACAACACTGAGTCGATAGTCGTAGTAGTGTCAGTTTTATCAATTAGTAACTCTTTCTTACTATTAATCTCACCTTGGTAGTTATTTAGACCCTCTGAAAAAATAAAAACCTCTCCTTCGACTGAAGGAAAGTCGAATTCAAAGAGCGTTCTTCCAGCCTCATCCTTCTTACCTGCCCCTAAGTCTAAGGGTGTAAGTTGGTAAGGTGGCTTTTTGCCGGTCGGTATTGCAACCTTATAGACTTTGTTCTCTGTGGGCTGGGTCTCCTGGATCTGCTCTGTTGATGTAATAATAGCGCTCTGTAGTTTCGCTAAGAATCCAATTTTCGTAGCGATGATCTGGTTTTGAGTGGTGGGCACTACTACGTGCCCGGTCAAAAGGGATGGTGCACCGATGGGTGTGAATCCGACGGCAGAAAGGTCTCGTCTTAACGGATCTGAAGTGAATGGTTCCCACATCACCAATTCAGATATATTGGATGTCGATTTTTTAACGCTGACAGCAACCTGTAAGCTCTCACCCATAAAATTCGCATCAATCGAAGATCCTACAACTCTTGAGTCGAGATCAAGCTTGGTGTTGTCCGGGGGTCCTGAATTTTCATCCTCATATTTAACCGCAAATAGTTTGTCTTTGTCTTTGCCAACTGCAACTGCAATTAGATGCCCACCGATTTGTCCTTTCTTAGGAATGAACACAGCCACGGGTGAATGTTTCTGGGATACTTCATTGCCTAGAAGTGAAATGCACTTAACTAGGTCTTGATTGTCAGCTACATGAATGCGATATAGGCCTTTGTCCGCAACACCAATTAACCCCTGTTCCAAACTGCCTTGACTGAGTTTATTATCTATCTCTACTCTTATAGGCTCGATGCGCGTTAATTTAACAAGTTTGTCATTGGCATCTATGGTTTCATTGGTTTCCAGCTCTTTCCAAATTTTTGTCTTAAGGGTTGGGTCACATTTAAATAACTTGCCACTGCACAGCGCAAATAATCTACTGTGACTTGGTGTCTCGAGGTAGACAAGACCAGTGATAATGTCCTCGTCTGTCGATTCTGGTAGTTCACCCAATGATTGCCAACCACATTGGGAGGGCGTTGTAATGTCCTGTTTCCACAACCACACTTCATTTCCAGCGGCGACCGCAACGAAAACATCACCACCATTTTTCCAAATAGGAACACGGAACCGTGGTTCATCGAGTGTGACAAGCGATCTATCGGCATCAGCACTATCGCTATTCGGCGATGGCGGTCGCAACAATTTTGGCTTGGTCCAGTACTCCAATTCATCTTGTTCAGAATTGAATTTAAACAGGTGCAAACCACGATCCGAGGCAGAACCAGCAAGGATTTCGCTCCCCTCTCCGTTAATTTCTACTCGCAGATGAGCGAGGCCAGCGGGAAAATTTGTAGCTGCGAGTTGCATACAAACTTGCACATCAGCTTTCTTCTTGGAAAACGCCTCTTCACAACCGATGTAGAAAGCATCAAAGAGTTTTGGATCGCGACCAAGGGGATAAAAAACGTTATCGTGGACAAGCGGTGTGTTGTTGGCAAATGCTTGTTTGTCCGGCAAGTCATCTTCCCCGGAGTCTGGAAAACCGGTCGAAATAGAATTAATTTTTAGTGTTAGCTCTTCAACCTGCAACTTGGGCTTACTGCCTTCCACCTTCTTCGTGCGGGCTCTTATCCAGCGACTTTCTGTATGACCAATTTTAAACGGTTCGATTGTGCCTTTTCCTTTTGTCAATACCGTCATACCTGCCTTCTGATCTTCAGGATTGACTTCGATGGGCTGCCATTTGGTCTCTTCGTCCTCTTTTGTTTTTCCCCAATACTCCCACTTAAAACCGTTTGACAGGGCACCAGCGCCGCGCACTTCAATGGTTACCGCGGAATCTATGTTTAAAAGCTCCCTGTGACCAAGATAAAGAACATGTTCCTGACGATTGCGGGCGTAGCCGTCAAAGGGTTGAAATGTTTTCACTTGACGAACGATCTCACTTTTGATGAGGCCACCCTGCAAGTCAGGTTCAACAGTTGCGATGCCATTTTCAACTTCGATGACTCGGTATTCGTTTTTTCCTGCGGCGATGATCATACCTTCTGTCAAACCAGAATCAGTCTCGAGTTGCAATTTATTTTGATTAGCCGCGGCGAACGACTTCAATTTCCACTGGGTAGACATCGACGACAAAGGTTCAACTTCAGTGAGCCCCGGCGCGGGAAGATAGAACGCGTCTTTCTCAACATCGACCCCGACCACTACGTCGAGCAAACCGGGGACAATGTTTAACTGGGTTTCCGTTTCAAAGACGACAGGTGTCCCGTCAACATCCGCTTGAAGCGTGATCGGTGCGGTCGCCAGCACCAGATCTTGTGTACCTGTTGCTGTTTTGAAAACAACAGGTACGCGGGCGGCCTGAGCCGCTTTCCTCTGGATTCCAAGCCAGTCGAGAAAACCACGAAGCATTTTGTCTCCAGCTTGATCCAAACGTTGGGTGACTTCAGAATCGAATCGTGCGGCCACTTCCAACAGTGCAATGCCGAAATCCTGCTCTCCACCTTCAAGTCCCCAATCAGGAACCCACACCTGGGCACGACGACGCAATTCTGCCAAGAACTCAGATTGCCGACGGTCGTCGATTCTTGGGGCACGTGGTGATTTCACGGCTGACCTCCTTCCCCAAAATAGAACGGAAAGACAAGGTTGCCCGTTTGATTCGTTTTGCGAACTCGATATTCCACTTCAATCAGCAATTGACCCTTCAGAACCGCCTGGTCGTCGACCACCACCTTGAGAACTTCGATGCGAGCTTCACATCGACGAAGTGCTTCTTCGACTAGGGAACGCACCCTGTGCATTGTGGTCGTATCCAGGTTGGCATATACAAGGTCATGAATTCCGCATCCGAAGTTCGGTCGCATCACCCGTTCTCCAGGAGCCGTTTCAAGCACGATTCGAATTGATTCACGAATATCATCTTCATACTCTACAAAGGCGACGCGACCGGTGCGCAAATCCAGCGAAACAGGCATTGCCCAACCTCGTCCGAGGAATGCTTTGCGATCATAATCATCAGTATTTAAATTCATCCGATCATCACCGTACGAGAACCTTTGGAAATGGGGTTGGATGGCCCTACTTCAATGATGCTGTCTCCTTGTCGAGCCGCGGGTAATTTTTCAATAAATACAGTGTAGCTTCCCACAGCAACAACGCCGCCAACATGTGGCTTCGGACCATCCGACAATGGACAAGTATGAAAATCGGAAAAGGCTCTCCATGCCGGTAATGATTCAATGAAAACGGTTGCGCTACCTGGCCCGGGTCCTAGCGGAGTTCCATGGCTTGTCGAGTCTCCAACACGCGCGGCAGGTTTTCCCATATAGCTATTCCCCTAGTTAATGTTGATCAACTGCCCTTTGATATTCAGAGTTGCCCCCGCTTTAATCTCCATTGTGGCGTCCGCTTCGATACTGATTGTCTTCGCTTTGATTTGCAGATGCCCCTTGGCCTTGATACTCATGTTACCGCTCGTACTATCCACCTGAACTACATTCCCTTTCTCATCTTCCACGATGAAGCCGTCATCATCGAAACGAATTTTTCGTCCCTTTTCATGTTTGAGTTCGACAACTCCCTTGCTCCCATCATCAAACATAAGGTGGTGTTGCTTGCGAGATTTAAGAATTCGGACATCATTTTTGCCATTGGAGTTATTGACTGGTGGCGTCTGTTTCCCATTCCACAACGATCCAACAATGTAGGGATATCGGATGTCTTCTCGTTCGAACACGACAAGCACTTCGTCGCCGACTTCGGGAATCGTAACCCAACCTCGCCCTTTTCCCGCCATAGGAACAGCAAGTCGAGCCCAATAACTCTCGGTATCACTCCAGCTGTATCTTACTTTTACGCGACAGAGATTCTGGTCGTCTTTATTTTGTGTAACCGTTGCAAGCGCAACGCCTTTGGCATAGCCCCCTGCCTCATACTGAGTTTCGCTTACTGGAGAAGATTGCGGTATCCTCATAGTCCCGTCTCCTTTACTTTGAAGCGCGTACGGTAGCCATTGCTATCAATCTTATGAGTAGCCTGATGGATGTAATACGTTTTCGAAAAAGAACCGCCAAGTCGATCAAGTTTCACATTCCGATCAGGTCGTATCTCGGGAAGACCAATACATTCCCCTTCACCAGTAAGGAACTTTTCTGCACGTTCATTTAAAATATTTTGGGCAAGTTTCTTCGCTTCAGCCTGACTTCGTACAGGTTGTCGAATTCGTAATGTCGGTTGTTTTTTGGGTCCAGGGCCAAATGATCTTAAAAATTGACCTGGGCTGTCCCCTCTGAGACCAAATTCTTGGCCTGCATTTGCAACCCCTACGATCTTCTTGTTTTGACGAAGATCCCAGCCGTAAACTTCCACTCGAGAGATTTGACCCGCTAAATTAGCCTCAGGACGAAAGCTGAGTAACGCTTTGCCATATTCCAGCTTTACGATCGCGCTCTGTTTTTTGTCAGGTCTCGCAAAGTGAAGTGTCGCTTGCTCGTCGACATACAATTCGAAGTGATTTCGTTCTGCCAGTTTTTTGAGGAATTCCCAATCGCTTTCCTGGTTTTGTTCAATCTGAATCTGTTCATCGATGGTGGATTCGATCTTCGCTCCCAGGTTGTGAAATTGTGCAATTTCAGTAGCTGCATAACTATCTCGTTTTTTTGACCAAGTGCGTTTATTCTTGCCAATGGTCATTGAGAACCCATAGTCGTACCCAGCAATTGTGAGTTCAGGAACACCACCTTCGGGGAAGTCAGTCGTGATTTCTGTGACAACTCCCTTTAAAACTATTGGCAATGACTTCGAGTCACCGTACCCCATGTAGAGTTCTACCTTGGATCCAAATTCAAGTTTGTTTAACAAGTTTTTACTTTGACTCGTACGGAAAATTCCCTTTTCTTGGTCGTAGCAATTGGGAATAGTAAAGCTAAAACGCGAGGCAGCACCGAGCATGAGGTCCACTTCCAATTGACTTACGGGAGCCAGTAATTCGCGCACAAGGTCTTGCCCGCTCAGTCGAACTGAGAAGGCAGGTGTATAGAAATCACTATAGCGTTTAGCGAGTTGGGAAAGTTCCACTTGCATTCTCCAGAGGGGGGATTTCCAGCCAATCACCAGGCTTTATTTCACGAGGATCATCAAGATCGTTTCGATCCGCGATTCGGGTCCACAGTTCCGATTCGCCGTATTCACGAGCAGCTATGAACCACAATTGCTCCTTTCCGACAACTATTCGTCTTTTCGTTTTGTCGGAAGATTCGAGCCGTGGATCTTCCTGTTGTTGCTTGAGAGTTCGGTATTCTCTGAACACGATCGACAGCGTCACCCTCGCCGGTATACCATCAGGGTGAAACATGGTTACTTTCCGACCTAACTTCTCGATGATGGCATGAAACTCCATTGTCCCCCAATTAAATCGGACTGGTGGAGGAGCGTGTAATTCCCGGTCAATCAATAAAAGTTTTGAGATAGCAGCTAGTCGTTCCCCCAGTGGATCGTTTTCTTTTTGCAATAAAGATGTGGGACCATTCGGGTCAGTATAATCATCCATGAATAATTCCATACTCAACTGATCGCTCTCACCATTAACAAATTGTAATACCGGAGAACTAATACCGGGAATCGGTGTCGCCTTGTAAGAATTGGATCGATCCAGACTATATTCGGTAGGGTTAAATAGGAGGCTGATGACTTTGTTCTTATCTTGTCCATCCATGACTGTGATGGTCGCTTTTTTAAGAATATTTTTATTCATCGTCAGTATCCCCTCCGTTCTCGATCAATACGAACGCGCCGGTCAACACGACGAATGACCTCTTCAGTAACTTTATCCAATAGTGGCAGGTCAATGGACGATGCGGGATTCTTGCTAAGTTGAGAAATCTCCTTCGCTTTGGTTATCGGGATTTCATTCGATTCGTTTCTGTGAATTACCGCTGAATCTGTCATTATCGATGGACGTTTACCCTGTCCCGACTGCTCATCACGAAAAACTTGCGCAATTGTTTTTCGCCAGACATAATGCAGGGAAGTTGTACGTGAATCGTTCGATTGATTTGCACCTGATTTCACAGTATGTGAAACTGGAAACGCAAGGTTGAATGACTGGCAAAACGTCTTGCGAAGTGCAGATGTTCTATGCGTGATTGAAGGCAAAATAACACTCGGGTTCATACAAGACAACGGAGTCAATTGCTGCTGATAATTGGGATGAAGAAATTGTACCTTCGAAAAATAATTCGATTGCCGGTGCAAACGGGTATTTGAATACCATTTCTGAGTATTTGCCATGTACCTGCTGCGTATGAAGGGATGTTCAAAAACAAAATTTTTCACTGTTTCAGGATTAAGAGCCATCGAAGCCGTTTGCGAATGTTTCTTCTCGCCTCCCGGTTGGGGAAACATTTTGAAGCTGCTTGAGTTCATTGTATTTAAAACTGGAAATGCAAGATTGAGCGACTGATAATAAGCCGAGCGTAATGCGGATGTTCTGTGCATTATTGAAGGCGAATTATCACTCGGGTTCATATAAAACAACCGAATCAATTGCTTCTGATAATTGGGATAAAGAAACTGTACCTTCGAAAAATAATTTGATTGCTGGTGCAGACGGGTATTAGAAAACCATTTCTGGTCAATTGCTGTGTGCCTGCTGCGTACGAAGGGATGTTCAAAAACAATGCCCTTCACCGGTTCTGGATTTGAAGCTATCGAAGCCGTCTGCGAATGTTCCTTCTCGCTTCCCAGTTGGGGAAACATTTTGAAATTGCTGGAGTTCACTGTATTTAAAACTGGAAATGCAAGATTGAACGACTGGTAACGAATCGTTTGTAGTGCGGATTTTCTATGCGTTATTGGAAACGAAATATTGCTCAGGTTCGTGTCAGACATCTGAGTCAATTGCTTCTGATACGATGGATATAGAAATTGTACCTTCGAAAAATAATTCGATTGCCGGTGCAGACGGGTATTAGAAGACCTGTTCTGAACAATTGCCGTGTGCCTGCTGCGTACGAAGCGACTTTCAAAAACCAGGTTCATCACAGTTTTTGGTTTTAGTGTTACCGAAATCGTTTGCGCATGTTCTCGTAGGAAATCATTTTCCTGATGATCGGTATTTGAAGGAAAGATTACAGCCGATCGCCGATCTTGATTACTGACGCTCTTATTGTTGTAAACATGAAGTCTATTCAGATAAGTTGGCTCGATTGACTTGAGTATATTCATAGTTTGATCTATGAAGTTGAGTCGGCGTTTCCATGTGAGAACGAGTGGAATCCAATTCGAAAAAACACCTTTTCTCCGATAACTTTTTGGAGTCCGAATTGTCCATCTGGAACGTTGCCACAACCCGCGTAATCCTACTTGGCGTACAAGTGGCTTTAGAATGCCGAAACCAGACTGGATCGAGTGGTTCATGTGGTTCCCTTTCTCAATCCTTGATGTGCAAGTTCCAGACTCTCCACAACAAGTTGCGATTGTTGAGAGTCTAGATCGGAAATCGACCATTTAACAGGTAGCGCATTTTCCACCTGCCAAGCCCAAGCTGATCTATCGGTTTCGTCCCGCAAACGAATCCACAACGTCCGACGTTCGACTTCTCCACCTGCGGTATCCTGTGCCCACTTCCAGAGGTCATCCATCACTAATCCTCGTTCAAGAATCAGCACTGGATGAGATACTTGGGTAATCAAATTGTGTGTATAATCGTTAACACCTCCTTCCCTATAAGATTCGTATTTGATCTCACGAGATATTCCCTTAATACTGGAAAAACCGCCGGTCGTAATACCCTGAAACTCAATCAGAAAGCGAAAGCCTCGCAATGGGTCAGTTCTCATCCGGTTTTCCTTCCCAGATCAAATGGATTTGCTGGCGCACCATCCAGCACGCGATTAATATTTGAAATCTCTTCACACCACTTTCGTCTTTCCCGGTGATCCATATTCATCAGCTCATGATGCGACCAATGCAAGTGGTACGCGATAAAGGCCATCTCCTCGTACAATTGCTTTATAGGATAGGCCTTTATGCTTCCCCCAGTAAATTGGCCATTCTATTTTCTTTGGGCTCTGAGTAACTCTTCTGTTCCGTAGTCGAAGAGTCCATCGGTTCGTTTGAATTAAATCGCTCATATAGATTTTGGAGAAATGATAAATCAGATGCATATAAACCCTCGATCACTCCAGGATGAATATCTACCAAAGATCCCAATTGAACAATCACGCGCGAAAGTACGATCACTGCGAAATACGCTTCGTTCTGTTGTACACGCGGATCCCGCAAGGGAAGAATCTCGTCAGCTGCTGTCGCAAGGCGCATCACACCATTGCGATGCAATTCTCCTGCATCGTCGACGAAACCTTTAGGAAGTGTGAATTCGATTTCGGTTTGAAACCTTTGTTGTGTTGTCATCGATGTACCTCAAATAAAAATTGTTAACAGTTAAGCAACTCGCTCGATGCCTTCGTTTGCCAGTTCGAGTAATTCAATCATAACTTCGTTTCCATTGGCATTGAGATCGCCAGGATCATACTTCACCGGCCAAGCCTCGGTGACCACGAATCTTGCACGATCTGTACCAGCTTCATCTTGAACAACAATCACCACCTTCTTGCGTTGTGTTCGAATCTGTCCGGCAGCAATCTGCTTATGCCAATTAAATAGCTCTAATGCTTCAGCACCGTAGGTAAGCCCCCACTTCAAAGTAATGTTGCCGTACTTTGTCAGCCCACTTAGCTTTTGTGGGAAAGGCGCATCGTCGCCCTCACGGTAGTCAACAACATCAATCGTTGTTTCCGCGATGTTGACTTCACTAAAACCGGCCTGATTGATGCCATCAATTTCTAGTTTGTAACGAAAATTCCGGAGTGGATCATTGCGGTCCATAAGAGTTTCCTATTGCTGTGATTCGTTGGTGTGTTGGAAAATACGGAAGATGACAAATTCAGCAGGTCGAACGGGTGCGATACCAATTTCGCAGATGAGCCTTCCATTGAGAATGTCGTCTTGTGACATTGTTGTTTCGTCACACGTGATGAAAAAAGCTTCCTCTTCCGTCGCCCCAAAAAGCGCACCTAATCGCCACTGAGTTCGCAGAAATAATCGGATTGTGTCCGTCACTCGAGACCATAATGTTTGGTCGTTTGGTTCGAATACAACCCACTGCGTATTTTCGTAGATAGATCGTTCCAGAAAGATAAATAGACGGCGCACACTGACGTATTTCCATAACGCATTTGAAGACAACGTGCGGGCACCCCAAACTCGGATACCACGACCAGGTAAACTTCGAATGACATTGACTCCCTTTGGGTTGAGTACATCTTGAAGTTCATCATTAATATCAAACTCAACTGAAAACGCCCCTCTTACAATCTCATTAGCGGGTGCCTTAAAAACACCTCGCTCTGTATCGGATCTCGCATAAACTCCAAGCACGTGACCTCCGGGTGGTGTCAATTTTCGTACTCCAGTTTGTGGATCTGATGTAACCAGCCAAGGGTAGTAAAACGCAGCATAAGTCGTGTCGGTCACCGAATTTCGTGGATTGAGATCAGAAGCACTGTTTTGTCCCTTTGGAGCGTCAACGACTGCAAAGCGAAACTTCATTTTTTCGCAGTGTGAAATGATGGCCTTCGAAGTGTCTGGATCGACTTGTGGTGCATAAACCAGAGCAACATCTCGGTAAGGATCAAGCTCAAGTGCTGAAAGCCCCTGATCAATTCTTCGTTCTCCAGCGGGCAACCCTTTAAAGTCATCGTTCGCGACAGGAGTAGCATCGTCTGCACCGTTCGTCAAATTCTTCACTCCATTCTCAGGTCGCGCGATGGCAGAGACTCCTGATAAACGAACAAGCATTGCAAGCGCCGAACTCTCTGGCCCCTGGTTTTTATCACTAATGTCATCATCGATAAGAGGAAAGCGTTTGCCATAGAAGTCGGGTGAGGTCTCATCGGTGACAAGATCGTCAAAATCTTCTATATGGGTAATTTTTCTATCAGTAGTAGCGAGCTGCTCCGAGTCAAATGGATCAATTGCTGGAGCGGGTTCGCTTCCATCCCAGTAAGCTACGCGCAAACGAAATCCAATACTCTCGTTATTCGAATCCTTTGTAGAACCATCCGATATTTTGATTGTGACACGATTTCCCCATTCACCAGGTCCTGCCGCTCTAACATTAAAGTCACCAAAGTTTTCCTCTGCTGTAGTTGCTGCCTGACCAACGATTCGACAGATATAAGCACGTTTGCCTCCATTCTCAAAGAATCCATTAGTAGCATAGGGCACATACTTGTCAGCTCCAAAAACTCGCCCGAACCAACGCTGATACTCTTTATAACTGGTCACGAGACGCGGTGTAATCGAGCCACGTTCGGTCTCTCCGAGTATCGCCGCTGTGCTTGTCGGGACACCTTCAACGGGCCGTGGGCCGCGTTCCACCTCTTCTATGTAAACACCGGGATGTAAATATTCGGGCATGGTAATTATCCTTCTTTAGTAATAGTTGATAATTCTTGGATTCTTAATCGGCGTTGGGTTAATCGATTCAATCTCCATACTGTTGTTTTGATGATCTAGTTAGTTCCAGGACTTCGTCAGCTCTCTTTTTGGCGATGTTTGCATGCTTCATGGCCTCTTCCGCACATTTTTTGGCCAGTTCCGCCTTATTCTTGACTTCATTTGCAGAACTCTTTGCTTTTTCCGCTTTCTCATAGGCTTCGTCTACGTCCTCACACTTTTCAGCCAATTCCTTGGCATCCTTGGCAGCCCCCATAGCGTCGCAAGCTTCTCTAATAGCGTCTGCAGCTGTATTTCTTGCGTCATCAGCTTTCGTCTTGGCACAATTTACAACTTGTTTGGCCTCACCGGCCAGTTGCTTGGCTTTATCACTGGGACAATGGCCAAGTGCTTCATCAGCGGTCTCAATTGCATTGCTCGCAATACAATCAACCTCATTAGCGATTGGTTCTACCTTTTTTGCCAATTCATCAGCGTAGATACTTGTCTTCAGTGCTACCTCAGCAGTCTTCAAGGCATTGCTACAATCGCATGGGCCTACTTCTAAGGGGATAAGATCATACGCGATTTTGGCGAGCGTTCCTGCATCCTTGGAAATGAACTTATTCAAATCCTCGATTCGCTTTTTTTGGGCATCCAATGCTGCCTGTGCTTTCGCCATCGCTTCCTGAGCTTTAAGGTAACGGTGTTTAGTCAAACAGCAAATAAGTTCGTAATACTCGCTCGGATCAACAATATATGGTTGAGTTCCGATTAGTCGATCACGAATGCTCGGCTCTCCTACATTCACATTGCAACAATCAATTGGCTGCCCCTCGTCGCAACACAAATGCGCATATAAATCGTAAAATTCCTTTTGAATAACGGTGGGTTTCTTACCATCAGGCCACTTTTTGTTGTTCTTGTCTCTTGGACGAATGGCAAAATGTAACGGTAGTAATTGCACGAAGATGTCATAAACAATGTGTGTCGTGCGCGAGCACCATTCATCATTACACTTTTTAATCAACTCTGAATTCGCTTTTAATAAATCCTTGAGACTTTTATTTGGATTCATCCACGCCTGCAAGACATTAGAAACAAGTTCATACGTTCGATTCTTCTGAGCTAAATCGCGCTCAAGCCAATGCAAAAGGTCATAATGGTTCTTTGCAAGTTCTTTAGAAAACTGCCGATAATTTGGATCATCATTGAGGTAAGATTGATATTGCTCACATTTGGTCTTTTCTTCAGAACACGTGTCTGACACGTTCTTGCGCTCACAACAATGACAGTAGTTCAATGGATCACCATTCAGTTCTTGCGCAACAAAATACAATTCGTTAAGCAAGGGACAGATGTAACACTCGATGATACATTTCCAATTTGGAATACATTCAACTTTATTAAGCAATTTTTGGATATCCTTATCCTGCTCCTCCCACATCAGAATAAAAGACTTGTGAGCTTCCGTGGTGTAATCTTTAATCGCAGTCTCAGCAGACTTCTGAATTGCCTCAAGTTCCTTCTTCGCTTTTTCAGCGCTTTTAGCCTTGTTGATGGTCTCTACTTCTTTAGCTATTGCATCAACAAGGCACTTCTCACGTTCGAGAGGCGTCTTTACATCGTTGCAACCTTTAGTCCTTTTGAAATCAACTTTGAATTTCTCTCGCCACAACTTGGGTGCCTCAGTCTCATCCAATGCACATGCTTTTTCATGTGAATTATCACATTTGTCCATCGAATTTGTATCTGCAGTATTAATCATATCGTGGGTCATTTTGCGGTTCTCCTGCGATTGAGGCTCATGAGTGCAATTCGTCCCATATAAAAGTTTGATCGTTCATGGATGTTGGTCGAGTTACCTTACCGAGTGAAACAGTGAATTTTTCAGAGTAGCGTTGTTCAGATTTCCAGTTCACCTGCAGACGAACAATCATCAAACCTTCGAACAGTTGCGGTGATTGCGTCGGCGTTAACCGTAGCACGGCCACGAAATCACCATTCGCATTCGAATGTGATTCAGTGGATGCCCCAAGCCAGCCGTGTTCTTCATCTTTCCATTGCAGAAGAATTACAGCATCGGTGATGGGCTCGCGATCGGTTCTAGCTCTGATGACAGTTCCGACTAAACCTGTAACTCCGTCAGAAAATGGATAATTGACCGTTGGTGAAAGTACAACCGACTTCAGCGGCCTCGCTGGAGGAAGCCCTTGCATCTCAGCCGCTGACAGTTCAATTGGCGTAAATGGACGGTGCCCCGGATCAATCGTGATTTTTTGAAGATTCTCATCGTTCTCAGCGTGCCAAACGAAAATCCCACTTTGTGTCAAAAATGGTTCAGATTTAAGACCGATAGCAGCAATTTTAAAACCTCGATACACTTGCTTGAGCGTTACGGGATCAAGTAGTTCAACACCAAATAGCACATCATGATGAAACACGACATCAAGCTTCATTTGTAATCGATTCATCGCGGGTCCTCCGTTACTTTGGTTCCGGACCGAAATTCGCCATCAATCACCGGAGTACCATTCGTTTCAGGTTGTGCGGGATCAATCCAAACAGGTGACGCGAGATAAGCAATCGTGGTACGATAATCGACGTTGGGGAATAACGCCCACAGGCGAGAAATCTCCTCTGTAGAAAGTGGGTCAAGAGTTGTACGCACCAACTCATGATTAACGGCTTCGCCTCTAATTTCAGGATCGGCTTGCAGTGCCTGAATAACGATTCCCAGAGATGTAAGAGGAGTTGAGCTCGTCGCGGACCCCGCAGTGATCATGTAGTAGAGGTCAAGTGACAAAGATGTCCTGAACACATCCACGCGTGTTGGTGTGTCCGAAGGCACACGACGTTCAGAGTTACGCAGGCTTGCGTTCGGCGCCAGTCGATAGAGAAATAATGTCAGCGGCGCCGAACTTGAATTCGGGTCAGTCACTGGACCGACAAAAACGTTGCCCGGAATGTCGTTGTCCAATAAGGCTGCATCCAACCGCTTGCGCAGCGCTATAGTGACGAGGTTAATTGCGTCGTGTTTCATGCTGCCCTCCTGTCTAAATTGAGTTCCACAGGAGGTAGACCTAACTTGGCAAATTCCGCCTTGGCTGCATCAGCAATGTGTAACAAGTGAATCAACCTGTTTTCAGCAGCGGCGCTAAAAGCGGCGCGAATCGTAATTTGACGAATGTGTCCCCCAGTCAAATCAATCTTGCGGGAAAGCTGGCGAAAATCAGCCGCTTCTAGAGCGTGTGCCTTAGATGGCAAACAGAGCTTCCAAATTTGCTCACGCGCTGCAGCATCGGGACGCGGAAAATCTATGATAAATCGAAGGCGACGCAGGAATGCCGAGTCCAGATTCTGTCTCAAGTTTGTTGTGAGAATTGCGAGTCCGTCATATTCTTCCATGCGCTGCAAAACATAAGCGACCTCGATATTCGCATACCGATCGTGTGCGTCTTTAACTTCACTTCGTTTCCCAAGTAACGCCTCGGCTTCGTCAAATAGAAGTGCGGATCCTGAACGCTCAGCATCGCTGAATATCCGATCAATATTCTTTTCTGTATCACCAATATACTTGCTTACAATTCGTGAGAGATCGACACGTAGAAGCTGAACTCCAAGTTCGTTGGCGATGCCCTGTGCGGCCATCGTTTTGCCTGTTCCACTGGGACCGAACAACAAAGCAGTTACACCACGGCCATAAGGAAGTTGATCACGAAAACGCCATTCATCGAGAACTTTCGAAGTCAGTTCAACGTGGTTGACGATTTCTCTGAGCTGACTCTTCCTGTCTTCAGGTAGAACGACATCGTCCAAATGAAAGCATGGTTCGATTCGTTCAGAAAGACGCGACAAACCTTCGACCGCAACATCCTGACATGCCGATTTAAACCGCTGAATATATTCTTGATTGATCTTAAACGCCACGGGGCGACTTTGAGCAAGTCGCATGGCTTCTTCGAGTTTGCTTATAGTGAGCGCATAGCGACCGAAGATGCTCTCTGCCTCCTCGTTGGTGAGTTCGGCATCAGCCATCTGAGCGGCGCAACGGACCAAACCAATGCAATTCGACCGTGACAATGGAGGAGCATGAAAGAAGCAGAGTTTTACAGAGTTGAGTGGGCCGGCGAGGGAGGTGAATTCGCGACAAATCACAACTGCGGTGCATTTGGTGCGGCTCAAAGTAATCATGAATTCAACCAGACGGTCGTCAATTCCCAATGCTTCTTCCATTGCGATGTCAACGACGACCGGAATACCCGTGAATCGAGACATTCTTCCGATAAGTCGCGCACAATGCTCAATATCACCAGCGTCAACATTAGCAAACCGCTTCGGCTCAATACGAATCCATTCAAAACACAGTTCGGATGAACCAAATTCCAACAGCGACCGCCACGCGTCAAAATGATCACCGGTAAGTACTACCCAGCATTTTCTCAACAGGCTTTCACAAACATACTTCTTTACCGATTTGCTCCAATATTGTTCAAGTACCTTTCTCCCCGGCCAGGGATATGTTCGAATCATACCGCATATACGAGTATCTGCTGCTAATGCCTTTTGATCACCCAGCAACCAACGGGCAAAATACGGATCGATTCGCAAAGGTTCATCAGCGGAAACCAGCGAGTTCTCAAAAACCAATTCTTGCCAAAGTACACTCTTCGATATCGAAACACGATTTTCTGCATCAAAGCCCAACAAATCACAATACAAAGCAATGGTGCCAACCCTCTGATTCATATCATCGAGCAAATACCCCATACTTCGTTGGAAACGGTCATCAAGCTCGGGAGCTAATGCAAGAACAAAAAACTTAAACTCAAAGAACTCAAGACTAAATGCGCGAATGACGGCTGCGAGAGGCTCACAACTCTGATCGGAGTTAGTAAACGAACACTCCAATATCTTATCCGCCTTTTCTAAGACCTTATCCACCTTTGAATGGTTGTTATGGGACTGGTTTGAAATGGAAAACGAACTCAAAATGGTTTGTTTCGTCAGAGCGACTCCCTTAATGTCGCCGTCATCATCCGGACAACGTTTAATGGCGTCGCACAAAATCACATTCAGCCAATCAATCACAGCAAAATGCAAGCCTCCCGGTGCGCATACTCCAAGCGCAGGTGTTTTTGCTTCTGCGTTCTGATTCTGCATGAGATTGTTAGCCATTCTTACACTTGCGTAGGTTCAGATCTTGAAACGTGTCGAGAAAGTCCTTAAGATTTGGGTTATGAATTACGGTACGAACCTAACTAATCACCCTCCATTTCAACCTGAAGAACGGTGAAATTAGAGTCTGTGCTACCAAACACCTCCACTAACCTAGGGTTGTCCATGTAAACCTGAGCATCACCACTACTAGCTACAGGTATGATAAAGGTAGAGCAAATGAGCTTTCTTTCTCGTCCTGTGCCTATCGGCTTCATGTTGAGCCGACTTCCAAATCCCTCTAAGGACTTTTGGTCGTTGCTGCATAGAACACAATGCAGTTCGCCCCAATCGGAAACATCCCCGTAGCTAATCTCAGCAAACTCATTATCGTCGACGCGAGAACGAGTGATGCAGTTGATTTCTAACTCACGAATGTCGTTACAAATCGCATTCAGCATGTAGGCAACAGCTTTACCTGAATCAGTCTCAATGCCCCAAAGATCTTTCGACGAATCATTTTCCACCATCCGGTTAAGCATATTTTGTCTCTTTTAGGCTGGCTGGGGTTCTGGCACAAGAATGTGTAATTACATACTTTAATAATGCTATTTATAGGTCGGTTTAATAAAATAATATGAGTTAAAGAATTCAGACATCATGATAAGAGGCCGAGAAAATAGAGATACGGAATCACTTAGGAATAGAAACAGCATGACTGGGAAGACTCTGTGAACGAAATAGAAGAATTCGCATGGACTCCTAGGCTTCTGACTCCTTTTCTCAACGGAATAGTCCACTTATGGATGGGCAGTTCATCTGGGTATAGCCATTCGTCACATACCAAAGTCCAAAAACCTTTGTTGCGTTAGCTATTTAGGAAGGCAACAGGAAGCCAAGCGTTCCCATTCACTTCCCTAGGAAATGCGAAATAGCAGAGCGTGCTGGCTAAACCCGACATTGTACGCTTTCCACCTGCCCTCAAAGTAAATATCAGCTCTGCACTCGGTTATAACGGACTCGCAATCAGCCTGATAGCTAGCCGCCCGAACCATTCTGTCCGACGAATTCCCACGTAACCGCTTCCCCAGTACCATCACCGCGGAAGTGAATTAACTTATTCTTCTGCTTGCGGTTCAGACACTTGATTGTGTCACTCAATCGTCGTTTCGTGTCCTGCTCTAGCTTTGGTGGTAGTGGATCATAAATTCGTGCAGGCCACCCCTCTTCCTCGAAAGTAGTAAGGATGGCCTCCTGGTTCATCGCGGTCCACTTAAAGTGCTTGACAATTATTCCATTGACGCTAAGCAACCGCCGCTCAGCATCCCATTTTGGTAAGCACTGCATAGATTTTCGAAGTACGCCATTTCTTGCTAACATGTGAACGTCTTCGGTTTTAATTCCACTCCCTGAATCGTTAGTAGAAGAATAGGAAACTGAGTTATTAGACGCCATGATCTGATAGAGTTCACGCGCGATTGAAACTCCTTCCTCCGTGAGAATAAAGCAAGTACGATCTGAAAACGTCAGATCACCTGTGACTCGGAATGCACGCCCATCATCACCTTCAAGTGTGACTTCTCGTCTGTGTTCGACCAAGCCCTGCTTAACAAGCCATCGGAAATCATTACGAGTTAATGCTAGTCCAGTCAAGTCGTCGAGTTCGACGGCAAATTCCCAACAGTCAGCGTCGGTCTGTTCAGAATATTGAAATGCTTCAAGCAGTAGAAGTATAGCCGGATAGATTCTTGGCGGTACTTCCAGCTTGTTTTGGACGTAGTATTGCACGCAGCCCTCCCGTTTAATGGAAATTCTTCGTTGTTCCCCTAAAGAAGCTAAACGAGACTGGCCTGCTAGAGTCCCCCTTTTACCCAGGATATTGAACAAGAAATAATATTCAAGTAAATTTACTCAAAGAATTCTGAAATCATCATCTATCCCCAAACGATGACTAGATACGATTCAGCTACTTCACCTGTGAAGTGAGGAATAGAGTATAAGGCACGTAATTGCTAGATTAGTACGAAATCATTGGTAATATTTAAGTTAGCTAGTATGTAGAAGAATGACATTTTTTATTTTGCTATCTATTTCTCAGTAAATGTTTGATGATGAATTTCAAAAGTTAAATTTCCCTGAAATTCAAGATGCGCCTGAGCATAAAGGCCGTTTTACAAATCTAATTAGTATAAGTTCCAATCGTCTAAAACCATTTCAAGCCATAATTCACTATCCATTAACGATATAAAGAATGCATCTACTCAACCAACCACATAATTGAGAAAAGAACTAAGGGTATATCGCTAATCACTCCAAGCCCGTATGGTCAATTTATTCAGCCGCGCAGTAAGATCTTTGAAACTTTAGCTTTTGACTCAATTGGCGCGATCAATTCTCGGCCGACTATCACCACGTTTTGGGCTTTCAAATGCAATTTCAATGGGGTGTACGCACCGCGATCGCAGAAGAAACAGAATGATGTGCTTAGAATCACTACGCCGCTTTGCGATAGTAATAGTTCAGCAGGCCGCCAAGTCGTTCGCGGCACTCAATCTCACCAGCACTTTGACCAACTTCCTCTCCCGGTTCAATGATCTGATGATTGAGTCCCTGATGGTTCCTCTCGACGTGGTAATGAGTCATGTATTCTTTGATTGCATTTCTTAACGAGTTCTCACCAAAGAATATCATTCTGTCGAGGCACTCTGATTTGAGTGAGCGAAAGAATCGCTCAATAAAAGCATTCAGATTAGGAGAGCGTGGTGGCAACACAATCGGCTTAGTATCTGACTGGTTTAAGATCATTTGAAATGACTCAGAAAAAGTCGTGTCTCGATCCATGATTAATTTTTGCTTCTCACGCAGAAATCCTTCGTCTTCATCTGTCAGGTTTCTGGCGATCTGTTTCATCCATATATCGTGTGGATTCATTGTGCAACCAGTAAAATGCGATCTCCGTGTCTTCAGCTCTATCACAAACAGCAAATAGAAGGTAACAAGGCCACCTTTCGTCCAGACTTCCACAGTGGTAAAGTCGATTGCTGCCAATACTTCCCAGTGCGCCTTAAGAAAGGTATTCCATGATGTCTGGCGTTTCCGATCAGGTGCTGGTTCAAGACCCTGCTCTTTGAGAATTTTACGCACTGATTCGTCAGAGATCTTGTAGCCCACATTTGCAACAGCGTCAGCGATCCGGTCATATCCCCAAGAAGAATTTTCTTTTGCGATTTGAATCACGAGTTGCTTAACCTCATCAGGTAATCTGGGTCTACCTGATTTTCGCTTGCCTCTATTTGAACAATCCCATTTCATGGTTACCAGTTTTTTATGCCAACGAAGGATAGTATCTGGTGTAAACAAAGTACCAACCTGTTCGAGTCGCTTACGTCCCAGAATCTTACCTTTAACGGCGAGCCTTCGACGCTGGTCATCATTTAGTAAAATGCGTTTCTTACCGTGTTTCTCTTTAAGAACCTGATTCTCAATTCTCAGGTATTCAATCACTTCCTGTTGCTGCCTGTTAACCCAACCAGCGATTATGATGAAAAACAGTTGCCAAGGTTGAAGGATGAATTTCATAGAAAACTCAAAGGTGTAATAAAGGATTCTGATAATCTAATGATCAGTCTGGCTCTTTGTAATATTGACTCTGTTTTTAAACGCTAATAACAAAGGGTAGAATCAGGAGCGAAAATGTGCAACGAGATGCACTGCGAGACCAACAATTGCAGCCTGCCAAGTCACTTAAAATCCTTCTATTTTAGATCAGAATTACTTAGAATCCAGGAGTTGTTATACATATGATGTCCGTTTCCCCGACAGAGGTACTTCACGGAGGAGGAAGATAATGCGACTACCGGAAGAAAAAATCAAACAAGCTATCCTGCATCCCGAATTCCCAGTTAGAATACAGGCACTTCAATACTTCTCTCGACCATTCTGTGAAGACACCACCATAATGCCACTCGTGATCAAAGTGGTTGAAAAGTATGGCCGTAAATCATCCCTACGTTTCATCAATGAAGCTGTGAGTCTCCCGCAGACTGAATCCACGATCCAATGGTGCATGGAAGAACTACAACAGAACTTCGCACACCAGGATGATAATCAGGATGATTATCTATATGCTTCTGCCCTCTCAAACCTACTCGCCCGGGCCAACCCATTGCTGATACGAACCAGGCAGGCGGAGATTCTGGAACTGCCTGGCTTCCTGCCAAATTTCGGTCCTGCTCTTTCTGAACGAGTCCACTTGCTTACTGAAGGCCCTGAGACTCTTTGGAACAAACTGAGAGATTTCTGTGAACAGGAGAACGAGAAACAATATCTCTCTGAAATGGATCTGCCTCACGCAAATCGGATTGTAGAAGCGTTGGGGCGTGGCGGTGACATCGTTGCCAGCCAAGTTCTAATGATGCTGAATGAGGATATCGAGTATTCGGAAAATAGTCCAAGAGCATTAATACAAGGATTTGTCCTTCGTCTGGCGGGTGAACTGCGGCTGACAGCAGCGGTCCCATCATTGATCGAAGCACTCAAGGAAGATGATGACTGGTTCAATGAAGAATGCCAAAGCGCTCTCATCAGAATTGGTGGAGATGATGTTGCCAAAGCTCTCACAGCTGAGTTTTCCACTGCAGAATGGTATTTCCGACTCTTTGGCTCCAGTGTACTGGAGCAATTACATACCGACCTTGCCATCCGAAAGTGCATCGATCTTTTCGAAGAGGAAACCGATGAGACGATCGCAACACATCTCGGACAAGCGGCGCTCTCACATTTTTCAACAGAAGCCATTGAGCCGGTGAGGCAGTTCATCTGCGCAAGTGAAATTGATCCAGAGATTCTTGATTTACGAGAGAACCTTGTTTCAGTTTGTACCGTCTTAGAGATCAAATTTCCCGAATTCGAAGAATGGAAGAAGGATAACGAAGAGGCTGAGGCACTCCGCAAGAAACTTTACCAGGAGAAACACGGAAGTTTTTTTGGTGTGTCAGATGACTCGATCTTGGATCTAATAGCAGACACTGATGCCTCCGATGCTGATACATTGACTCAACCAGCGTACGTTCCCCATACGATTATAAGGCAAGATGCTCGAGTTGGCCGTAATGATCCCTGCCCTTGTGGGAGCGGGAAAAAATACAAGAAGTGCTGTCTGAACAATTCCAATGATACTTCACGGCTCAATTGAAGACTCAACCAATTGCTTAGTTCCTGCGGCCTATGAATCAACTCGCTTTCTAGATTAAGAGTAGTGATATCATAAGAATATGATTACTTTATTTACAGATCGACTGAATCACTGCAAAGAACATTTACAACAAATCTTCCAATCGCCTGGCCCCATGAAGAATTCGGATCACTTGAATTCCATTTTCTATCGATTCGTAGAAAATGACATACTTACCAATCGGAAAACAGCGAAGGCCCTCACGGTATTGTTCTTGTAGTGCTCCCATCCCAGGATGCGCAGCCAACTTCTTTAACAGTTCATTGATCCTTTGGACAAGTTTATCAGCAGCAGTCGTATCATGCTGTGCGATATAAGCCCAAATACTCAGGACATCTTCTCTTGCCTGACGAGTGAGTATTAGACGTGGCATTACTCAGTCTTCGCAGCGTGACGAGCATGGGCTTCTTTGAGGATTTCTTCAACATCCCACTCTTCAACATCACCGGCGTCTGCCTGATCGAAGCCAATTTGTAATTCTCGACGGAGTTCAGCATCAATCCAATGTCGGAATTCATCTTGTGATACTAAGACATAACATTTTTGCGATTGATCATCTTCTATTTTGAGTGGACGATCTGGTTGCTGGTGTAATGCCTGCCGCATTTCTTCTGTAATTTTAGGAGCCATATTGATATTCTACCACAAAATGAGCCTATAAGAAAAATGGGCAACGAAAACCGGCAATGAACATTACCCTCACTTAGCATAATTATAACACCTATTCCCCCCTTAGGCCACAGTTATGTTATTCCAAGAATTCAACACACCATAGCCATTTTTTTCTGGTTGAATGACTAATGATCAAATCCGGTTGTGTCAAGCCGCTTTCCGCTCAAACGATTTTACTAAACCACCAATGTGCGGAATCACTTGAACTTCATCCAGTGATAATTTCTCTACTTCGTCTGGAAGCTCTCGAATCGGTGGTAGATGGTCTCGCGCTGTATGCGAGCGACGCGTGTTGTAATACGCTGTAAACTCAGAGACCAGATGGTCGAGATGCTGTTTTCCGAAGATGATAAACTTCCCCAGGCATTCCAACTTGATTGTTTCAATGAATCGCTCACATCTTCCATTAAGATTCGGAGATGCTACCGGAAGCGGATTTGTTTGTATGCCAAACTGATTTAAACTCTCAGTAAATTCCTTCGTGTATTTTCCATCCCGGTCATGAATGATCATCGACGGTTTAACTGCTCGCCCCCTGCTCTGCTCAATGAATTTCAGAGTTTGTTCACAAACCCAGGCTGAGTTGGGATGTTCGGTGGATTCTGTGACAATCGCTTCTCGTGTTTGCAAACACAGAAAGACCATCACATACAGATCACGAACTCCCTTGGTCGTCACAGATTTGACAGAAAAGAAGTCACAGCCCCAGAGCGTTTCACCGTGCCTCTTGAGAAATTCATTCCATGAATCGGAAGGGCGATCTGGGCCGGGTTCAATACCTTCTTCCTTCAAGATATTCCGAACAGTCTGTCGACTAATTTTTTTGATACCCAGCTTGCGAAGTTCTCCGATGATCCGGGTATAGCCGAAGCCGGTTTCCAATGCGATCTTGATGACCAATTCACGAAGTTCTGGCGGCTTCCGTTTACCGCCTTTAGGAATTTTAGGTTTAGGTCTGCCATTCTTCCCGTCTCGGACCCACCGGGTAAATGACGCTGGGCTGACAATCGAAATCAGTTCCTCGATGGCTCGTCCCAGCACTTTGCCGTATTTCAATAAGGTTTGTCGCTCATCGTAAGTCGTATATATCTGCTTCGGCAGTCTGGAACGCAGAATTGCATTCTCGTGTTTGAGGTACTCGACATATTTCGCCAGCTCATTATCGGTAGCTGAGGCGATTAAAGCCAGTAGGGGGTGGAAAATTCTGCTCATGAGTGTATTGTCGGTATGTAGTAATTGTGGAAGTGGTTACACATTCGTTTTACCCCACTGGGCGGCTGATAAAAAACAAAAAATCAGCCTGAGAACGTGAGGTTTTAAACAACTTCCCAATGACCTATTCAAACACCATAGATTGCCTGGTCAGAACTTTGGAGAAGCCTTCGAATGCTCGAACCTTTAGTCGGTCCACTTGAGAATTCCCCTCACTTATCCCCCCACTAATGCGATTTTTTTGCATTTAGAAATGGTCAAATTTGACGGAAAATTGAATTTTCAGCAAGGGATTCAATGAGTCAAAGATAGTCGATTTTGCTTATAAATCCGAGTAGCGTTCAAAATCGGATAATGTACTCACTATCGGTGCAAAAATTCAAACATTTTTGGACGAAGGTAATTTCGCAAAAACGGTGGTATTAAGACACATCTCGAAATCGTATGAGTTTGTAGAACACCAAACGGCTGCGATCAGCTTATCAGACCCGACGCATGTACCAAATAGTATAGCAAAAACTAGTCGGCTGAGTTTTTTGACCTTACGGGATAATTATAGTGTTTCTTGCGGTGTGTTCAGCATCTTGGTTTGCATACGGAAGAATCTGCAGAAACTCAAATGCTGTTAACAGCAACGCTGTAGATAGGGGACTATTGAATCGCGAGTACTTTGTCGATCTGTTCGCAGATGATATATTCCATAATCCGCAGACTTTGTCGGATGGCCTCGTCTTCAGGGAGCTTTTCCACTTGATCCAGGGAAATTGAAAGTTTGGTGGGCCGGTTACATATTCACTAGCAGCAAAAGGAAAATAACAGGTAATAGCAACCTTGACTCAAACACGGCTTCATAGTCGTATGAGTTAGTGGAATATCATGCGGTCGAGATGTGAGTATTTGATAGGGAACATCTGTTGAATGCTATTTCAATTTCGGGTAGGCTGAGTTTTTTACCCTACGGAGAAACAAGTCAAGGAATCAACTATGGTATTTTGTCGAGCGGTAGTCTTCGGGATGTTCTTATTGGTTGCGTGTACGTCGATCAAAGCCACAGCAGGAGACTGGCCGCAGTTCATGCGGGATGCGCGGCATTCCGGTGACGCATCCGAGGAGCGGTTGAAACTGCCGATGCGGCTGCTGTCCCAAGTGAAACTTGATGATGCTATTTTAACCTCGCCAGCCGTCGTTGGAGACAAAGTATTCATCGTTGATCAGATGGGTGCCGGATACTGTATTGATCACGAGACTAACCAGATTATCTGGAAGTCAGCACCTGAAGGCGCAGCAGTCTTGGGTGGCAATACATCATCGCCCTGCGTCGGAGGCGGGCGGGTCTTCTACGGAACAACTGCGGGAAATTTGCACATTCTCGATGTCAACACAGGAAAACGCGTCAAGTCGGTCAGTTTCGGGCAGCCGATCCTTGGCTCTATTACGTTAGCAAACGATTCGATTTACCTGCAAACTCTTGATGCAATGGTATACTGCCTCGATTTGAATGGTAACCATCGTTGGCAATGGGACCATTACAAGGAATTACGCAAGAGGCAGGCACCCAGGGTAAAGCGGCAGTATTCTGGAGTGAATGTGACTGTCTCCGGCAAACGGGTTGTGATGGCAATTGGATTCGATCTGGTCTGTGTGGAAGATAAGACAACCGAGGCAAAGCACATTTGGACTTTACGCGAGCCTGTTAGCAAAACATATCTTCCTACGGGCATCTCCATCAGCGGTGACAATGTCTATTGCAGCTTTCCGGGTAAAGACGGTCTGGGGAAATTTTTGCGCGTGTCACTGAAGGACGGGTCGTTCGATAAAAACAACGATGTGCTAAATGACCAGTGGGCGTCTACCACCACACCCGCTTCACGCGGTGCAACAGCATATTATAACCGACAAGCCTTTGGAGTGACCGCCCACCGTTTCGGACCCGATGGGGCTGATTTGTGGACATCGTTTGACACAGACCCTAATCACTTCACTCCGTCACTCTCTGCTCCAGCTCTCTCTCAGAAGCATTGCCTGTTCACGACGCTCTCTGGAGAACTTATCGCTGTCAATTTGGCGGCACGTGGTCGTGGTCTCGACACTTTGGGAGATGGTGTTTTCCACTTCAATACACCGCACGGAAGTGTCATCTCCTCTTCCCCAGCAATTGCCAATCAACGGGTTTACTTCGGCTGTGACGATGGCTATCTATATGTCCTGGGTAGCGGAAAGAGCATTGCTCCTAAGAACGATTTACTGAACATTCACAGGCGAAAAAGCCAGACCACTCCAGCAGGCAAGCGAAAATATGGCTGGCCATCGGCATTCGGCGGACCACGCAATGCAAACTTCGTCGACGATGATGCAATAGCCCCCCCTTTCAAGTTGCGATGGGCAGCACGTAGCGGTGGGCTCTTCAAGCAACCGGTATGCGCTACAGTAAAAGATGTCTATTACGTTAGCCTTGCGGGACTTGTTGTCTGTCGAGAACAGTCCTCTGGACGCATCCGCTGGCGACAAAAGCTTCCTAAACAATCGTGGTGCCGCTCCGCCTTGCTGTGCGCCGAAGGTAAGGTTTACGTTCCACGCATGTTCAGTTTGAGATATCCCAAGTCTCAAGGACAGGAGAACATAATGTATTGCCTCGATGGTGAGACAGGTAAGATTCTCTGGAAGAAACCAATCGGTATCGGCGACCGATTGCGCGCATCGCCAGTGTTCGTTGATGGGGTGGTTGCCTTCGGATCGCTCTATGCGAAAGGCAAACCTCCAACCTTCCGACGGCCTGCCGATGCGATTGGTCAAGCGGTCGATGGCTGGAATGCAAAAACCGGACAGCATCTATGGAGGGTCAAACTCAACAGTAGTGGTAAGTTACTAAACGGTCCGGCTGGCTGCGCCGGAGATGGCCTGCTGTTCTTCACCGGGAGTGGTGAGAACCGTCGGGGAACTGGCGAGACAATGGCCATTGAACCCAAGACTGGAAAGGTCCGCTGGCGCACCAAGAAGGCGTTCGCCAGCCAAACCGGTACACCTTCGTTTCAAGATTCGAAAGTTTATTTACCAGGCACTTACAAGTTGCCGCTGGCCTGCCTCTCAGCGGCAACCGGTGATCTCATTTGGAAATCGGATGAGGGGCGCAGCCATTGGTACGTCGATACTCTGTCGCTTGGACCTGACTACTTCACAGTTAACAACAAGTATCAAGGGGGCGCGAAGCGGCGCAATTTGAATGATGGAAGACTGGCTGGTACTTCGAACAAGAGAATTCAACTCTGGGGTCCCTCTCACGGATGCGGATCTACAGTGCTCACGTCTGGAGGAATGGCACTCTCGGCTACCCTTGGTGGACTCTACATGACCGACACGCGAACAGGAAAAGTCGTTTGGAATACTCCCGGGTTTGCTTCATACACCTGTCCACACGCGATTGCATCAAACGGTCGAATTTTCTACTGCCCTCAAACCAGTGGTATAATATTCTGCTTTGAGCCAGAAACGCAAACTGATAAAAAGCTTGATTTAAATCGTTTCAACAAAAATTGATGGCAAGGTGGTTTATCATTGAAAATTCCTTGATAGACGCTCCCCTTTCAAGCCAACTGCTTGTTGTCAGCATTCGAAATGGTAGTCTCAAAATACAGCGCTGTCACTGATATACCATCTGCAACAGTGTTCTGACAATGCAGTTAATGACACCAGTCACAAGACTTAGTGCTTGGTTGTATCTACCCCAGTTCTTTTTGTCTTTTGGAGCCAGAACGGCTCCCGAAAAACATTCGTTTTGGTTTACTGTGCGGCAAACAACGACTTTCGCGAACAGATTCTGGTTTTTTTAGAACTCAAACGTTTGCTCACTGAATTGTGAATTTGCCAACGGTGAAGTTAATCATCCAGAATCTTTATTTCGTTATTCAGACGTTTTCTTGGAACGAGTATCTTTTGTGTTTTGCAACGAAACATATTTGTAAAGAGTTGTTCTCGAAATCTTCAACGTATCACAGATGTCATCTATATTGTTCGATTTATCGCGAAACAACTTTTGTGCTAATACAACTCTGGGAGAATTTGGATCTAATGGTGGCCGGCCTCCCTTCCGTCCACGTGCTCGGGCTGCAGCTAAGCCTGCTTTAGTTCTCTCTTGTATAAGTCGCCTTTCGAATTGGGCGAGAGCAGAGAAAACATGAAAGATCAGTTCTCCTGAAGGTGTTGTTGTATCGATGATACCATCAGAGATCGAACGAAATCCGATTTCTCGTTCCTTCAGGTCTTCAATCATAGTGACGAGATGACGCAGTGATCGTCCCAGGCGGTCTAGTCTCCAAACAAGGAGAGTATCTCCACGTCGCAAACATTCTTGGCAAAGCAAAAGCCCCGGTCGATCAGCTTTAGCGCCCGAGAGCTTGTCACAGAAGATATTCTCGCGTTTGACTCCATGTTTTAGTAGAGAATCAATTTGGAGAGAGAGTTCTTGATCACCTGTGCTCACTCGGGCATAGCCAATCAAACGATGCTGCTGGAATTCATGAGATACCATCTTGAATCTCCCTCTTATGGGCGACAACGTTTCTCTACCAATAGAGGAACCTGGCAATATGAATTTGTTCCTTAGCTGATGTGAAAATGATTCTAGATCTGAAAAAATGTCTAAATGTGCCGAGTATTCAGGTTATGCTGCTGACCGGAAAACTCTGGACGTATCTCAATGCGAAAAAGGCGAGTTGTTTCTGAAACGTTCGATGTTCAAATTTAGCCGACCTGATTGCATATAACATGATGCACTTCAACGACGCAAAGCATGTTCAAAACTCTCCAATAACCTCACCATCATTGATCCACACGAGATTTCTCCACAATTGAAGGTTTATATTTTCTGAGATAAAACGTACGGAAGCGTCTCCTAGTATGACTTGAACGCCGCCTGTGTGCCTGCTCCAGACGACTGACTTATTATATAAACATTCATACAAAAACAAATCACTATTTATAAAAATGAACTATCATGATCTTTCGACTTTCCCAAAAACTCAACCAGAAAATCAAAACTAGCAAGCTGAATGAACTAGCTACCATACCCTTACATCAGAATCCTTTTGTCGACTGGTCTTGTCACTTATTTTTAGCAAATCGTATTCAGTACATCATTCTCTGCAACACAAAGTCTTTTTATTCGTGTGTGATGACTGGTAAAGGAATTACAAATGAGAAGCAGTTCACCAAATGTGCCTTGAACTGTATCCGAGATTATACAGCCGACGATGCCAATCAATTGGCTTTTAGAAAATTCATAGCTCCTGAAAGTGAACCAATTCAGTTTGCAAAAGCATTAAATCGCTCTGTGACAAGTTCAATGAACCAACTGGTGGTGTACGCTCAGGATTTACTGATTGAGGACGAGATGTCAGCGCATGAGGTTGGCTTCAAGCTCAATGATTATTTGTTGTCGGCAATCGCAGCTAAAAAGTCAGATGGGTATGGCAAACCGAAAGACGCGTTTCAGAGGATGGTGGAGATCAATAGCAAATCAAATTAATCAAAATCCCGATTCTTCAATTTGCCTTCGATCTGAAGTTTGCAAGCATACGACAACAAAGCTTCGATATAGATCAACTGCAGTTTAGAATTGACTGGCAGCGTTCCGTATCGTCGCGCAGCTGTGGCCTAACCTTTCCGCCCATCGAGTTTGCAGAGGGCAGGGGCCAAGGGGATGATGACGAAGTGCGCTTCGGATTCCGAGTTAGCGCTTTGATTCGCTTCCAGTACCTGATCCAGGAGTTTTGTCAGAGCAGGACTACAATCCTGATTTTGAGCACGGACACACTCCTCGCAGATTGTGTTGTGTAGTCTGCCTTGGATACATTTCATTCTTAATCATGATCAATCTCATTGGATTATAAAGACGAGCAGGCGAAAAAAAGTGGTATTATGTTTGGTATCAGAAATATTATGTCTGATGGCTTTTGATTTAGCCCAATTGGATAGAGCACTGGCCTTCGGAACCGGGGGGGGGCGAACCACTCTACAAACAGTCAATTGATACTCACCGAACTGTCTTTGGGGAAAACCATCCGAACTTCGCGACCAGCCTCAACACCCTGGCTGGTCTGTATCAAATCCAGGGGCGTTACGAAGAGTCTGAACCACTCTATCTACAGGCAATAAATATCTTTTCCTCAACACTTGGATTGGAGCATCCAAGTATGAAGACTGTCAAGAATAATTACCAGTGTTGTAAAGAAGCAAAAGATGGGAGCAATGAGGAGACGCATCAATGGCCGGGTAACATGTATTCCCCGGTCATTTTTGTTTCTTTATTTATCTTACACCATACATTACCAATAAACGGGATCATTGAATTCAGAAACGCATTCAGGACGTTCTTTAATAACCGGAATTTGTTCTTCTGTTAAAGACTGTCCTAACCAACCTACAGGCATTGAAAGCTCCAACGGAGCCTGAATGACATTTTCTGACAGAGCTTCAAATCCTATTTTGGAGTAGAAAGATGGATCACCATATGTGACAGCAACATCCACAGAACGGTTTTTGAGCTCATCAAGCCCATACTTTATTAGTTCCTGTCCGATGCCTTTTCCTTGATGTTCAGTGCTCACTGCAACAGGAGCAAGCATGTAAACCCGGATGGATTTATTAAATCGAAGACGAGTGAAGAAAATAGCTCCTATGAGTAATTCATTTTCATATGTACCGAGAGAGACTATTTCTTGATTATCGATACTTGAAGATAACTTTGAAGCCAGATTGCCAATCAGTTTGCCTTCTTTCTTTCCTTCGGATGCTGTGAAAACTGATGTAAAAAGATCTGTTACTTCATGTTGGTTGCTTTTGTCGAAAACTCTATGTTTCATATCTTCTCCTTGCTTTAAAGTTATCCAGGTAACGGGTATTACCTGGCCATTATTTTAATCGTATCTGTTAAAACGATCTAATTTGTATATCTCCATTAAAACTGTAGAAAATCTGCTCCTCTGTTTGAGCAATGAACTTCTCTTTGATGACCATCATTCGAAAGAGATCCCCAATCCATTGATCTTTATGAAACTAGTACCCCGCCTGTCGATATGGTAGCCTTCATTATGTTAGAATATTCTTTAAACTTTTAATCTCTGAAATTCTCGTCAATAGATGCAGCACGAACGCTTTTACGATTGCTAGTGCAAAATTGCCAGGAGAGCATCATGAACAAGATCTGCAATCGCGAGCACGTTACCATCACTTCACGATGTGGGTTTCTCATCGCAATCGTAATGGCCTCGGTAACTGTACCAGCCATCGCGGAAAAACTGCGTATAGTTCCAACATTTGAGTCCGCCGGGCTGTACTGGAAGTCGGCAGACGGGGCGTTGAATCAACCGTGCACAGTCCGCTACCGTGTGAGTCCATCCGGTAAATGGAAACAGGGCTTTCCACTTTGGTACGACGATCGTGATAATCAATGGGGAAAGGAGTTTCGTGGAAGTCTTGTCCATCTCTCACCCGGTGTGATCTATGATGTCGAAGTACGCGCGGGTATTACTGTCGCACGCAACAAATTCCAAACGTGGCCGAAACAGTTCCCCGTCGGTGTACAACATCGCCAGACGGCGATTTCCAATCACCCGCTGATAATTCGAAAGTCTGGAACGGCAAATGCCTATGCCGTTTACGAACCTGCCAGCGAAAGTGCCATAATCGATGTCAAGTACCAACACGACAGGTGCATTCGTATCGAAAATGCATCGTATGTCATTATCCGTGGACTCACACTTCGAGGGGCGATCAGAAACGGAATCGAACTGGTGGGTGACGTGCACGACGTCATCATTGAAGGGTGCGACATCAGTGGGTGGGGACGCATCGCGCAAGACAGCTGGGGAGTGCAGGCCGACTCAGCAATCTTCTCGCGGTCCAGTCAACTCACGCGGATTGTACTTCAGCACAATCTCATCCACCATCCGCGTGGCGACGCGAACAACTGGAACGAGCTGCGGCCTACTCCCCAAAACCCTCGCAATTATCACCCCGGTGGTCCCCAAGCGGTGTTGCTCGCCGAAAGTGCTGGCAATCACGTCATTCGATACAACACCATTTACTCAGACGACGACCACCAGTTCAATGACATTCTCGGCGCAGCGAAAAACTATAGCCGACGCGGATTTCCAAACTGCGACAGCGATATCTATGGTAACAGGCTGAGCCACTGCTGGGACGACGCGATTGAATCGGAAGGCGCTAATCGCAACGTGCGAATCTGGGGAAACTACACAGAAAAGACGATGGTTCACGTCGCGACGGCAACAACATCGGTGGGGCCGCTCTATATCTGGCGAAATATCGCCGGCGAAACGCGACGATCAAATACCGGTTCTCCCGACAAAATCAAACGCGGTGGATTTCTGAAAACCAGCGACCGGTTGGGCGGAGGTCGCATTTATGTGTTTCATAACACGCTGCTACAACCGCCCCCGACCAAAGACGCACGCAACACACGCGGCGCGCAGCTCGGCATGGGAACAGGCGGACCGATGGCAAATACGGTCAGCCGAAACAACATCTTCCACACTTCGGCCAAAGGTGGCCCGTTCCAAGACCGCACCCGTGACCTGGCAGGCGATTACGATTACGACCTTTACAACGGTCGTCTTCTCATTCCGACACACGAACGACACGGCATCGAGGGAACGCCACTCTATCAGCCACGTCCAACAGTCGGTTCTACATCTTCACCATATACACTTTCTCCTGATAGTGCTGGTGTGGATCGCGGTGTGCTAATTCCTAATTTTAATGACGATTTTACCGGTTCCGCTCCAGATATCGGAGCACACGAGATAGGATCAGAGTCAATGCAATTCGGTGTGAATGGGGAGCAGCAACTTAAGTAGCGAGTAATTGGATTGCTAATCTTAGTGTTTTGCTCTCTGCAACAAAGAAAGTAATCTTAATACCAGGAGAGTGGTCAGCTCACGATTTTCAATTCGATATCTTCTTAGAACTTTTTAAGTTGGATAAACTATCATCTTGAACCGATCCTCGGCAATAAAAAGGTACCGCAAGATATCTTATCTCAGCATGATGCCACGCTTGGCTCATGTGGGCAAATGAGTTATTGGAAATCATAGAAGTCTGGAGCTGATGATGATTCTTGTTATAACTAGAGCGCATCACAGTTAAGCGTAGCGGTATCCGCAGTGTGTAATGTAGTTCCTGCTTTCTGTGCTGGTGATCTGATCAACGAGTCTGCCACAGGCTGCCCACAGACCGGATACGGTCCGTTCTTCCGCGCTTTTGATCAGCCATTTCAATTTGGAAAAAGCCTGCTCGATGGGATTGAGATCAGGGCTGTAGGGAGGCAGGTACCACAGTTCGGCTCCCACAGCTTCAATCGCCTCGCGCACTTCTGATCGCTTGTGGCTACTCAGGTTATCCATGACCACAATATCTCCTTCCCGGAGAACAGAAACCAGGTGCTGTTGTACGTAAGCCACAAACACATCACCATTGATGGCTCCATCAACAACCAAGGGCGCCACTAAGCCACTGGTTCGCAAACCGGCCAGGAATGTGGTCGTTTTCCAATGTCCGTGAGGCGTCCTGGCAATCAACCGGGTCCCTTTCAATGAGCGTCCCCTGGGACGAGTCATATTTGTTTTTGCCCATGTTTCGTCGAGGAAAACAAACCGTTCCGGATCCAGTCCCTGCTGTCTCACTTTCCATTCGGCGCGACGTTGTTGAACATCGGGGCGATCCTGCTCTGATGCGATCAGGACTTTTTTTTGAGAGTGAGTTTCAAGCGTTTTAAAGCACGGCACAACGTCTGACGACAGAGTGTTGTACCAAGCTCATCCTTCAATTCCTGCAGAGTGATATCCGGCTTATTTGAGACTGCGGCCTGAATACGATCTGCCAGGGAATGCCACTCGGGAACTCGTTTACGCCTGGTGGCAGGACTGGTTTTTCCCTGCTCTCGAAATTCCTGTTTGACCCGTCTAACCCACGATTCGCTGCATTGAAATTGCAACGCAATCTCCCGTGTCGTTAAACCGGCTGCATCCGCTTGCAGAACTTCGAGGCGGCGTTCTTTAGAATAAATCAACATGTGAAATCCTCCATGAAATGAGACCTCACCAGTTTACCTGAACTGCCGCAATCGCGCTATACTAAAATGTGATGCGCTCTAGTAAATAATTGTGTCGGAAATATAATGGTTTTCTCGAGTTTGCCCCTTTCATGTTCGACAAAGAAAAGGATTTCAGGATGGATGAAGAGCCCATGGACTTAGAGGATGCAAGTCACCTTTATGATGTGGAACGTACACAGTATCACGCTGAACGACCAGGCTTCCGTATCATTGAGTTACAAATATCACCAACCCAAAGTGTGCCTTGGCATTACCACAATAATATTCAGGATACGTTTTATGTAATCGAGGGGATTCTCAAAATCTATTTGCAAAATCCTAAAGAAGAAATCACACTCACCCCAGGAGATACTTATTCTGTCCGCCCCCGTCGGCCACATCTTGTTACAAATACAGCAACATCTTCAACAACCTTTCTTGTACTTCAAGGCATTGGTGAGTATGACTTCGTTCCTATAGTTTGAAATATAAACGGTGGTAGGAAGGTTTTTCAATCTTTCTCAAGAACTCTATTATGTATTTCAATCAGAACTTGAAACACATATATAATTGAGAAGTCGAATCGATGAAACAATCAGGGCATGTTCAGAGCCTTGGAACATCGTTTCCGAAGCTGCGTCGGCTTCATACTCTAACGCATCGAAGCGGCACAGGCTGGGAAAGCGAGAATACGTTCGTTTTCGATTACTGCACGGTAAACGACGACTTTCGCGAACAAAATTGAGCGGTCGGACTGACATGGATCAATTTCAGATCAAATCGAAGTGATGTGAAACTGTTTAACGGTGATATTTCCGAACATTCAAAAAAACATCGGGTTTTTCGGATAATGTCGAAAATCACCGGGTTACGGCCGACGACATTGATTTCAGATTGAGCCCGGAACTGGTCTCCCTATCAGAATGGATACATTTATGACGTGATCAGAAAAGTGGCCCACGATAAGAGGAACTTGAATTGTGCCAGATAATTTTACTTTTCCACAGCAATTCTTTGCGGTTTCCTCCCCCGTTCAGGAAGGCCGTCTCTTGATGGCAGGTGGCTTATTTCCCATTTCAAAACCACGCAGCGCATACCAGGCAAGTGTCGCCTGCTTTGACTACGGTGAGGGAGAGATAATTTGGCAGGTGGACCAGGAGAAGAGTTATCCGTTTAAGGCCATTGCGCAGTCGGAGGGAGTTTGTTCTGCGATACTTCCTCAAAATTTCGTGCGGTGTCCCACTGGAATATACCGATTCGACGTCATCACTGGAGAAAAAATTATTCCAGATAATGAGGTCAGTGGATGGAAAATCCAACACGTTGATGGATTTGATCAAGGATTTGTTTTCTCATGGGTTCGTGAGAACAAATCCTTTTTACGAGTCGTTTCCCACAGTAATGAGACTGTTGCTGAGAAAATATTTCCTTATGATTCGCAAGCGGGAGGCAAAATCCTTGAACGAGTTTTCGCAGTGTGTGAAGATACTTTTATCACGGTCTTTTCACTTGTCAAAGGTAAAAAAGTAGTTTATTCGCTCGAGAGATGGGATCTTCATGCTGATTTCCCGATTTGGAAACAACACGTTAAGATGAAGCATGTGATTCGTAATGGCTCTTCCATTATATGTTGGCATGGTTTTGATCGACCATTTGCAGCTGAGGTTTATTCGATAGGAAATGGTAAGCGAGAGTCGATCTTTCAAGCCAAACTTTCCGAGGTAGTCAATGTGGAGCCAATAAACTCTTGTTCTTTCGTTATCCAGGCTCTTTCAGGTGTTTATATTGTGAGCACCGAAACAGGAAACATGTACCAGATGCCAGAATTCGGTTACGACGATTTTCTTGACTTCGGTGCAATAGCGGTTGATGAGTCAAAGAAAAAGCTACTAGTGGTGACCGCAGGTAATCATCAGAGACCAGGTACTCGGCTGACATTGCTGGATCTTTAGATGAAAAGATTGATCCGACTTTCGTAAATTCAGCTCATTCCGTGTTGTCAGAGCCAGATTCGATTTGACGGTGTACCTATTGCACATCGGGAGTCTCCATCAGAAGCAACCGTCACTCGACCTCATTAAGCGACCTCAATCTCCCACCCCTCGACTTCGCCGGAGTGATGATCCCAATCCGCGTCGAAACGAATGTCAATCGTAATACGCCCCGAAGGAAGCTGCGCTGCGGCGGTGAACAGCAGATAAAAACCATCCAGCTTTTTCAGCTCAAAGGGCGTCCACTCGCCTTCCCTGTCGGCGCTGCGAACGCGATAGAGAATCTTCCAATCATCCTCGAAATGCTTAAGCCAAATATCACCTTCGCGCCCCATTCGAGCGCAAATTCTGCTCTTCTTCGTCGACGTAAATGGAAACGGTGAAATCTTCAGCTCAAACTCGGCATAGTCATCCAGTTGCCAGAACGTCGAAGGCTCGGGCTTTTTCTCGCCGCCGCGAAGCTGTGCCGCTTGCTCGGGAGTCAGCTGAGATTCCAGAAGCTGCTCGATCCGGTCGAGATCATCGAGTTGCGATTGAAACAACTCCGCCAGTTCGCCGTCGGAACTCGGCAACAATCCGCGGCAGAACTGGCGCGTCCCGTGGGCAAGTTGAAACGCGTTTTGGCCGTTCTTTGTGCGTGTTGTCGGATCGGCCCCCAGTTCAAGCAGATGGTTGACCGCGTCGAAAAAACCAGCCTGCACGGCACACAGCACGGGAGTCAACTGGTTCTTGTCGCCATCATGAATGTCGGCACCCAGCTCAATGAGCCGCTTCAACAGTTTGAGATCGCGAAACTTGGGAACGTCGAGCAGCAAATTGTTGTTCTTATTCTTTCGCGGCTTCGCCCCCAATCGAAGCAATTCCCACACAATCTCGCGCTGCTCCGACGCCAACGCAAACTCGAGCGCCGTCACCTTCGCAGGCAACGCAACATCGACCGGCACGCCATCAGCAATGATCTGCTTGACCGCTTCGAGATCGCCCTTCTTAATGAACTTCTTCAATTCAGCTTCTGGCTTTGCCATTGGTGGAATTTCTCCCTGCTGCGAATTCGCGGTTACTGGTTTGGTGACGTTAAGGCCGAGATTTCCCATATGGATCAGCCTGAAACCACTCCAGGCATGGATTGTCTTTGATTGTAACCACTGCGGTCCCCCGTGTCTAAAACGATGTGATTTTTCGCCACTTTAGTTGTCCCTCTGTTGTTGAGATCAGGAAATCGCTGCCGAGCGAATCATATTTCAGTAGTCAACACGGTTTCTGCGCAGACTTTCTTTGTGAGGAAACCTGTTTTTCGCTATTTGATATACTTCCGCTTCACGTCATGCGTGACCGGCGGCGGAATTGCCAGTCGTGCAATCCGATCAAGAATCGCGGCGAACAATCTCCGTGGCACAGCCACTTGAAAGAATACGTACTTGGCATGCCGGGTTACCTTGGCCCCAATCTTGATCAGCTTCTCCCGCAGCATCGTCAGCGACCAGTTCTGTATAGGCTTCGATTTCGTTTGCTGTACGGCATTGGACGAGTTTCGCGAAAATTTGATCTTGTCTTCGATCTGAGCAGCGTTCGATATCGAACGAAGCGCTCGCGGCCGATGCACTAACCTCAGCTACTATTCGACCAATGCCATTTCGCGAAATGGGTGGTTTTGCGCAGGTACCGAAGACCATCATTAGCAACTGTCAATCAGATGCGAGCGTCGGATTCATTGTATCCTGTTGCGCGGAGAACGATACCCCAGCGAACTGTGCGGCCGGACTGTGTTGTATTCTCTTCTCCATCGTTCGATCAGCACTTTGGAGAGTCAGACCAACGTGTGTTCAGGATCCACAGAGGATGATCCGAAAGATTTCATCGACGAGAGAATTCGATCGATTTCAATGAAGTAGGAACTTCGGTCAGAACCAGGGTTTCCAGACCATCTCGCACCACCTACTGATTGACCTGGCCATTCAGCCGGCAAGCTCCTGAAATTGACTCTTGGCCACTTGTCGGTAACACGGCTCTTCCCATCGTGGCGATAAATTAGCCACTTGTGTCGATAATTTGCCCAAACAAGTCAGGGTGCTACCGAAGCAAACTTTGGATATTCGCTGTTTTGTCTGAATTTTGCCTTTGGTCTCGGTCGTAGATGTTTTGGCACACCATTTGCCTTGCCATAAGGAAACTCATATGTCGGTTTCCTATGGTCCCCACCTTCATCGGGGCATTTTGCTCAGCATCCGCTCATTGGATCCCCGATACGTTCAGTTTCAATTGGAAGGAGAGTACATCAATGCACAAACGGCGTGGGTTCACGTTGATTGAGCTACTAGTAGTGATCGCGATCATTGCAATTTTGGTCGCCCTGTTGTTGCCTGCCGTTCAGCAAGCGCGAGAGGCTGCTCGGCGGACTCAGTGCAAGAACAATCTGAAGCAAATGGGGTTGGCCCTGCACAACTATCACGATGTCTATCGCAGTTTTCCTCCGGGATCCGTCTGCTTAGGTCCGATCGGCTCAGCTCAAAAGACCCAAATCAACTGGGCAATTGCGATTCTGCCTTACATCGAACAAAACGCGCTGGCGGAAGGCTACGTTGACGAATTCTACAATCAAGACCCGCAAAACTCACAGATCCGCACGTCAATAGTCACGACTCAGTATTGCCCCTCGGACCCCGGTGCCGGCACCCTAGCCATTCCGGTCACCGGACCAGGTGGAGCTTCTGGCAGAGGCGGCGCAGATCTCGAATATCGAGCAAGTTCTTACAAGGGTGTTACAGGAGCTGTATTCGGCGACCGTGGTCTACGCAACCAGGGATGGTGGGACGGATACTATCAGCCATTTCCAATTCCGGAAACCTATCGCCGCGGAGTCCTGCACAGTGTGGGAACAAACGGATGGCGAGCGGAAGCGATGAGCAATATCAGAGACGGTACTTCAAATACGCTCATGCTGGGCGAGAAAGCAAGTTCTGCCGGGAGTGGAAGCGTATATACATACTGGGCGTACTCCTATTTATATTATTCTCTCTCCCACTCGATCGAACATCCGTTGTCATTGTCCAACGACAATGGAAAGTGCATCGAATTGGCCAGTGCTGCCGGTGACTGGGGTGCTCCCTGCGCACGTGGGTGGGGAAGCAAACACATCGGAGTTGTTCAGTTTGCGATGGCCGATGGGTCCGTGCGTGCGATCAGCACGAATATCGATCTTACGTTGCTTTGCTGGTTGTCAACAATCGATAATGGTGAGATCGTAAATCAATAATTGGAGCGACTAGACACATGCATTATTCTACAAGGTGCATCAGCCGACTGCTGTTGCTCGTTGGAATGTTCTGGCTGATCGGGTGTGGAGGAAATTCCGAAATCCCCGTGGTTCCGGTTTCTGGGCAGATCACGCTCGACGGCCAACCGCTTGCCGATGTTTCCATCAGCTTTGTGCCTCAGGCGGAATCCGTCAGTTCGCCGGACGTGGGACCCGGATCCATGGCGAAGACGGACTCCGAAGGCAGGTTTACCTTGATAACCGTGGACGGTCGAGATGGTGCTGTCGTGGCGAGTCATATCATACGCATCGTTCCGGCCATCGACGACTCCTCGACGCCTGATGACCCAGGCCCCAGGCGAGAGCTTCGACTGCCGAAATCGGCACAGGACGGCAGCATCCGTTTTCAGGTGCCGGAGGACGGAACTGAGCAAGCCGATTTCAAACTGGCAACGCGAAAGTAATGTATTTATATTTTTTTGTTCTGTCATGCGTCGTGTGGATTTCAAATAAACAGGCGAAGGAAATTATGAGTTTGAACCGTCGATTTGCCTTTTTCAATACCTGCTCACGAGAAGGCTTCGGGTTTGAAGACGTTCCGACGCTTCGGCCGCGAGCAGAGCCGATCAACAAGCAATTGGTGAAGTTGTATGACTTCGCTCGCACAAACGGCATCCGCGTGCTCTTTACTCAATGCGTGGGGCGGGCGTCGCCTCCGCTGGGAAGATCGCCTCAGCCCCACACGCTGATGGTCCCTCTTGATTCGTCGGTCTCGTCTTGGAAGGATCAAATTGAGACGTGTCGAGAGATATTTATTGAGCGTCCACAATTCGGTTCGCCGGAAGAAAACCGGCGAATGAGGGTGGCAGACGTTTTTCATTCCAATCCCGCGACCGATGAACTGGTGCGTTCGTTGGATGTCGCGGAATGGATTGTGTTCGGCGTTGCAATGCAGGCATGCGTGACATTTGCAGTTCGCGGGCTGTTAAGACAGGGGCGGAGTGTGACGATACTCTCCGATGCTCTCCTTCCGGCCTCCGTCGCGCTTTCCAATCTCACCATCAAGGAAAGCCTAGACCAGTTGCAATCTGCGGGCGCCCACGTCGAGACTACGGACGAGTTTTTCGCCAGGGCACAATCGGAGAGTATCCAGCAATGATCGGCCGGGAGCACGCCAAGCCGAGGCATCGACTCAGCAACCTCGCAAAGTTCGCGTGCGCGATTATCGTCTGCGGTCTGATCGCCGTAGTGATTCGAGGTGCATTGACAACCGCGCCGAGGATCTCGAGTTCTGATCACCAGGCGATCACCGTCACCGACCTTGCAGGCTTCGAATTGCACTTGGCTAAACCCGCAGAGCGGATCGTGCTGCTGCGTGGACGCGATCTCCATGAATTGGCAATGCTGCTGGGAGACAAAATTGACGACAGACTCATCGCTTGGGGGCCGGATATCTTGACCGCGGATAAAGACGCTTACGACGCCTTCGTCAAGCGATATCCGAAGCTCGCGAAGATTCCGATGATCGGTTCGATTTACAGTGACGCGATCGACGTCGAACAGCTTCTGGCTCTGAAACCGGACCTCGTCGTCGGAGACACGTTTATGGTGAGACGTGGGTACAAATCGATCGACAGGATCAGAGAGGCTGGCTTGCCGCTGATTCTAACCGAGATGGGGACCAACCCTTTTGAGGGACCGCAGAAGAGTCTCGCTGTTCTAGCGAAGGCATTAGGTAAGGTTGAGGTTGCAGAAGGAATCAACGCCTTTTTGGATGAAGAAATTGGCAAGGTTTTTGACCGGCTGCCCCGCACTACACAGGGGCCTTCGATCTATATCGAGTGTGGAAATCGAGGCGTGAACGAGTTTGGGCATACGTTCGGCTACGACGGCGAGAATCGCATCATCACCTGGGGAGCCTACATGCATCGACTCCACTGCGAGAACATCGCCCTGGGCGTCGTGCCGGACATGGCGACTCTGCATCCGGAACAGATTCTGAAATCAGACCCTGATGTGATTATTGTAACCGGATCATGCTGGACGAACGTGCCAGACTCAATGCGTCTTGGTTTCCAAACGTCGCCGGAGTTCGCGCGGGCCCGGTTAATCGCATTTACCGAACGTCCGGGTTGGGCACAACTGCAGTCGGTGCGGACGAAACGGATCTATGGGCTTTACCACGGTTTTTGTTTTCACCCCACCGCTTTCGCCGCCCTTCAACAGATCGCCAAGTGGATTTATCCACAACGATTTCGCGATCTCGACCCCGATGAAAATTTGCGCCGGTTCTACGATCAATTTGTACCTGTTGAGCTGACCGGCGTCTGGATGAGCAGTCTGGAGGTCGACGATTAACAACACAAAACAATCTGTCGGGCAGTCAGCGTATCGCAGGTCGTCACTACGGAAAGGGTGGTTGCTCGGGGTAGCGTTTTTCGTCCTGCTGGTGTCTTTCGCAATCGACCTTTCAACAGGTGCAGCTGAATTGTCGCTTCGCGAGTTGCTTGCAACTCTGCTCCGTCCCGGATCGTCCAGCCCCATGCACCACACGATTGTCTGGAAGCTCCGCGCGCCGGTGGCGGTGATGGCGTTAGTCGTGGGGGGGGCGCTGGGTGCGGCTGGTGCCGAAATGCAGACCATCCTGAACAACCCTCTGGCGAGCCCCTATACACTGGGCATTTCTGCTGCCGCCGGCTTCGGTGCGGCACTCGCGATTGCCTTCGGTGCTGGTGCACTTCCGTTTGCAACGGCTGTTGCAGTGCCAGCGAGCGCATTTCTCTGGACGCTCCTCTGCTCCTTCGCGATTCTGCTGGTCGGTAGAATGAAGAATGGCGCGATTGAATCGATCATCCTCTGCGGCGTCGCGATGCTCTTTCTGTTCAATTCCGGAGTGGCATTCCTGCAATACGCGGCTTCGGAAGACACCTTGCAAGCAATTGTTTTCTGGATCTTCGGAAGCCTGCAAGGGGCGACCTGGCCCAAGATCGCCGTTATCACTGCGGTGCTGGCGGTCTCGTTGCCGTTGTTGCTGTTCCAGGCCTGGAACCTAACCGCATTGAGATTGGGCGAGGACCACGCGAGAAGCTTGGGTGTTCATGTCAGTAGACTTCGGCTATCGACACTGACACTGGTTTCCATTCTGACCGCCACAGCGGTTTGTTTCACCGGTGCGATCGGTTTTATCGGGCTGGTCGCCCCTCACCTCTCACGTATGTCCGTCGGGGAAGACCAACGCTACTTTCTGCCGATGTCGATCCTGTTGGGCGCGGTTCTGCTCTCCGCCGCTTCGATCGCCAGTAAGTCACTCGTGACCGGAGCGATCCTCCCGTTAGGGATTGTCACCGCTATAATTGGCGTTCCCTTCTTCTTCACGATGGTGCTCGTTCAGAAAAGGAACTACTGGTGATACTCGAGTCGCGAGCAGTGGGATTCAGATACGGTAGGCAATTGGCCGTGGAAGACGTGAGCTTGGTGCTGAAACCGGGCGTCATGGCGATTATCGGTCCCAATGGTTCAGGAAAATCAACTCTGATGAAGTGTCTGGCAGGGCTGCTGCACGGGACTGGGCATGTTGCGTTGGACGGGCAAGACGTCTCAAAACTTCCCACGAGTCAACTGACGCGTTTGGTTAGCTACATGCCCCAGGAATTTTCATCTAAGGCGGCTATTTCCGTGTTTGAGGCTGTTCTTCTGGGACGTTTACAGCAACTCGGTTTGCGGATTCGCGATGAAGATGTTCTGGCGGTCGAGTCGCTTCTAGATGAATTGGATCTACGCTGCTTGGCGAACCGGTGGATCGCGGAACTCAGTGGCGGGCAGGCGCAATTGGTCGCCATCGCGCAAGCACTGGCTCGTGAGCCGGTTGTGCTCCTGATGGATGAGCCGACTTCCAATCTAGACCTGCGTCGGCAGTTTGAGGTTTGCGAATTGGTTCGACGGATCACCGATTCGCGTAAAATGAGCACTGCCATTGCCCTTCACGACCTGAATCTGGCTGCGCGTTGCGCGGATACGATTTGTGTCCTAAGTGAAGGCAGACTCCATAGTGTGGGGCCACCACTGAAGGTCATCACTCGTGAGATGGTGGAATCGGTCTATCGCGTCGATGCGAGGATCGATTTGGAAGAAGGACGAATACCCATTGTCACCATACGAGGCGTAGCGAGATAGGCCACTCCTCCCACCATTGCGAAGTCGAATTGTCGAAAGGACGATCAACAGGTCATCCAACGAATAAACCTCTTCATGGAAAGACAGTGACTGATGATTTTGCGGTTCTATCTATACTCTGTGCTGAAGAACTTGCGATTCGCGGACCCATTTCTAATCCTGTATTTCCTCGACTTGAAACTGTCCTTCTCACAGATCGGCCTGCTGTTGGGATTGCAGCATATTGTGACCGTACTGCTTGAGCTTCCCTCCGGAATTCTCGCCGATCGTTGGGGCCGCAACAGAGCCATAATGCTCGATTATCTCGATTCCTCGGGACAATCCGGGCTGGTGACGCAGCTCATCAGTCGTACGAGGGCGGTGTCGAGAATCTCGTCAGCCATCGCAGCTCTCAGCGGCGGAATGTTGTTGTCCTGGTCACGGGATTATGCGTGGCTGTTCTTCCTCTCTATGGGAGCCGCAGTGTGCGGTTTCGTATTGATGCTCACATATCCCCGTGAACTTGAAGGGGACTCGTTCCGTGACCGGCAACAACGGAAAGTCAGCGACGCCTCTTCCATAACAAGAGAATTTCGTGGAATGTTGTCGGGGGGTAGGCTCTGGGCAGTCTTCGCGCAGTCAGTGGTCTTCGAAAGCCAGATGAAGATCACACTGAAATCTTTCACACAACCCTTTCTCAAAGCGAGGCTGGATACATTCGGGCTTCCGATCATCTCTTCGCCTGGAGCAGTCGGATTGGCACATGGTGGCGCGTTTTGGGTCGGTCTAAACGAGTTCATACGAGATGGTCTCGGTGGACTCGGGTCGCGTCTCGGACCATACTACGAACAGCTCTTTAGGAGCCGTATTACTGCTCTGAATCGCTTATATGTATGTGGAACGCTATTCGTCGCTGAAGTATGACCAGCTTCTGCGAGTTGAAGTTGATGCCAATTAGATTCGGTTTTGGCGATCGGACGAGCATAACACCAAGTTAAGCAGCCAAGACGTTTTGGCGCGGAGTTTGCGAATGCAAGCGAAGTGACAGGTTGCTTGGTCCTCTTCAAATTCATGTTATACGCTAGATCTAAAATGCGCTCTTCCACTGTTCGGTGTCGATAAACCATCGTTCTTCATAGATTTTGTCACCCTTGAATTTGAACAATACTGTGAGTTGGGAGCTAGCAATTCTCTCCGAATTCCACTCTACAATCGGAACTACCTCTTCCGCACCTTCGATCTGTTGTAATCCGGTTATTTCAAATCCCTTTGGAAGAATATCAACCAAACCATCTAAAGCTGTTCGAAAGGATTGACGCCCATCCAGAACATTTTCCTGACCGGGCATAATGAAAGTCATCTCTTCAAGGTAGTCTTTAACAAGCGTGTCAAAGTCACCGCTCCCGACGGCGTCCCAACCTCTCTGTACAATGTCTGTTAGATCCATTGGAGTCTCTATTTTCTGATGGTGGTAGTACTCGATGGCGCATAACTATTCATAGACAGAATCAAATTCTATCAGGAATTCTGTCTATTCTCATTCATAATATGTGATCAAGAGTGCACATTTGAAATGATTCAGGGAAGACTGAAATGACAGCGGATGTTGATCCCGGACTCACTTCTGCACGGATTGAAATTGCGATAGCTCGCCTGGATCACGATCCGTTTCTCGATGCGACTTCAGCTTCCAGCAGAGTCCCACCGTAAGAATGCAGGCCGCAATACTCCAGACTGCAATCAGTCCAAACTGATCGGCGGCCCAGCCAAAGAGTGGTAACAAGACAGCCACCATCACCGCTCGGGATACACTCTCCAGTGAGAGCACAGAAGCCCGCTGTGCCTTCAGCATCTGAGTATTGAGTTCGCTGACAAAGATGGGCCGCCTCAGATTCTGCAGGAGTGTTAGCACGGTCAGGATCAGAATTCCCGGCAGCAGTCCCCATTTCAGATTCCATGTACATACAGCCAAAACCAGACCAGCCAGCAAGCCTGCCTGGTACACCCGATTCAGGGCCACCCTGCGATCACCGGTCTGCTGTTCAAAATGGGGGCTGAGCCGCGCGCCCAGACTTCCAACGCTGTCCCGCAGAAATTCACTGAGTCCCACGCAGAACGCCCCCATCGTTGCGATACCGGAAGCGTCTGGAGCAGCGATGATCGAAATCCCCAGCAGCCCCAGTCCGACTTTGAGAAAGGGTTGGGTGAAATACTTGAGGATGATTTTCAACTGACACTCAAACAGGACCGACTGAATAAACAGCGCCCGAAAACCGGAATGCTGCCACATCACGCGGAAGGGCCGGTTCTCTACTGGATGTGACGCGGTTTGCTGGTGCTGGCGTTCCCGCCACAGATCACCTTCCAGACTGCGCGGATAGGTCAGCAGCAATACAAATCCACAACAGGCGGCTCCCGCGGAAAGATAAAACAAAGGTGCATAGTCGCGCGACCATGCCAGCAGAATACCCCCACAAATCGCTGCCGTCGCAGAGGTCATCTTGGAAACCGAGCGTGTACGACCAATGAGTTGAGTCGCCCGTTCTGACTGGCCCGTCGAATCGAGATAGTCGAGCATGATCGCTTTGTGCGAACCGGTGCGCAGGGCCTCGCCCAGCGCGAAAAACATCAGGCATCCCACCAGCCAGAAGAAAGCCGGTACGTTAGCACCTCTCTGCCCCGTCATTCCGAAACCGACAAATGAAGTGGCATACATGGCGAAACAGAGGGCAGTCACCCGCCGGCGCCCCCAATGATCGGCAAGCAGACCGGAGGGAAACTCCAGCAGTACTGTCACCAGATGCTGCAGACTTAGCAACAGTCCCAAACCGGTATACGACAGATCCTGATCCAGAAAAAAGAGAATCAGAAACGGATCGGAAAACCGCAGGTTTTTGAGAAAGGAATAGAGGTAGAACCGCAGTATCATTACTTACATTTCCAGTCCGGATCATGAAAAACTGTATTCGATTGCCGTTTCAATATCGAGTTCAGACATTCTCACCTGACTCAGTTTCCGCTGGTCCCAGAACGGTTACCACGGGACGATTCCCTGTCCCCATCATAACTTCTGCTTTGACGCGATACGGGCCTGATGGAAACGCAATAGGGGGCATGGGTTGTTGCATCATTCGACACCTTCGCTTCTACCCCAAAAACCTCAGAAAGCATTTCCGTCGTCATGACTTCGGCAGGTGATCCCTGATAGACGATCTCTCCTTGACGAAGAGCCATCATGTAATGAGAATACCTTGCAGCCTGATTGATGTCATGCAGGACTAACACAATCGTTCGGTGATGTTCCTGTTAAAGACGTTGCAGGACGTTAAGCACTTCCAGTTGGTGTGCCAGATCCAGAAAGGTTGTCGGCTCATCCAGAAGCATAATTTCCGTATCCTGCGCCAAGGTCATGGCAATCCACGCCAGTTGCCGCTGCCCTCCAGAGAGTTCTCCGAGCGGGCGGTCCGCGAAGCAGGCATGTCGGCCAGTTTCTGAACCTTACCGCTTTGTGGTTCAAATGCAATGAGTGACTTTTGGAATGTTCCCTTGTTCGGACCAGCCGTCCAGCCGCCACAGTAGTAGATGACCCCATCAAGCGAACATGCAGCACCGTGACGTGCTCCGTAGGGCACCATATGCACCGTCCCAAAATGTTCAAACGGGCTGTTGTTACCACCAATGACATAGTATTCCTCTCCGACGACAGTCCCTGTTGTACCGCCATGATGCTCGACAGTGTGCTGCTCAAGCTGAGTACTCATAATTGTCTTCCATTAAGCAAGGGTTCAAACAGAACTCCTCGGCTGCTCTGTCTGCTGATATAAGGGCCGAATACGTCCGTACTCTCTCACAGAAGCCCTGATGCAAATCGCGTACCATTTGTAGTTCTGCAACTTGTTTCTTCTTATGAGGCTCTGGTCAAACCTTGCCAACGAGCTTCCGACAAGGATTTTCTAGTGTGTCAGTGATTTTAGAGAGGTCTTAACAGGGCCTCTTATTTTGAAATTCATTGGCAAGCGCCAACGATCCACGCCAGCCCGTGTCGAAAAAGTCGCCACTAGTGGCGAATGCAGGCTTCATAACTTGGTGCTGGGCTGTTTGTCACAACTTTCCCACCATTTTCGCGCGAGTTCTCGAGACTGAGAATTGTCCAATCCTTTCGGTAACGAAACACAAGGGGCATTGCCGTCCGAAAAGACTTTTCCAGACTGGCCAGCGATTTCGGGATGAAGTCGCCGATGGAGATCATGAACTGCGCTCAGCCAACCGGTCAAGCATGTCCCCCACCGATTTTTTTCACATCTCAGCAACATGATTCGTTCGAGACGCAAAGTTTTCTACTCTGACTGCCCCATGTCTGATTTTTGGCAATATTATCTGTTTCCAGACATCTGACCTGCAACCCTAAAACTGTTCCACCGCAAGTGAGAAAAACGAGATAAAATCTGGCCACCATTTTCGAGGCGTTAATGGCCATGAAGTATTAATTAGCAGATTGTGCTGAAAGCGGGCTGCCGACATAGAGACGTTTGCAAAAAGGAACTCCGCAACACATGCTTGTTCCCATCCCTTCGGTGAACTGATCAAAAGAGGTTTCCGAGAAAACGTCTGGCTTCTCGGGACACTTGTAGTGTCCGTTTTACCATTGATTTGATCGGACACTCCAGGAGCCGTTCTGACCAAAGTATTTTGGTTTGCTATGAATCCGCGAATACGCATGGCTTCCACGCACACATATTGAGTCCGCAAAATGGGTGGTTTTACGGTATTGTCCCATCTCTAATCTGCAAGTTTACGAATTTTTCTTTCCAGCAACTGCTTCTCATGCGGAGCTACTACTTTGGATAATGCAACCGAGTAGGAGTTGATTGCTTCCTTTGTGTTGCCTTGCAGCTCATGCATTCGGGCAAAAGCACAATCTAGCAGCAAATAGCTCTTCATCACCTTTCGACTGCGTAGCAACTGCAGTTGCGACATGGCCTCGCGCGGGTCGCCCGCCTGCCCCACAGCGACTGCTCGGTTCAATGCATAAATAGGCGAATCACGTAGATGTAGCAACCGATTGTAAAGGCGAGCAATCGTGTGCCAATCCGTCGCTTCGAGACTGGGGGAGACGCAGTGTAGCATCGCGATAGCTGCCTCGATATGAAAAGTCGTCGGCTGATCGCTTTTTGACTGCGCCAGCCAACTTTGAGCGGCACAGATTAAATGGTGATCCCACTTCGCACGGTCCTGATCTTCCAGCAGAATCACGACTCCATTCTCATTGGTTCTCGCGTCAAGTCGAGCGGCATGGAATAACAGCAATGCCAACAAGGCCTTCGTTGCCGGCTGTGAGCACGGACTTTCACAAAGCAGGTGACACAGTCGAACGGCTTCTTCGCAGATGTCGTCGCGGATCGGATTGGTACCGTGTGAAGTACTGTACCCTTCATTAAACATCAAATAGAGGACAATGTGTACGACGTCCAGTCGTTGAGCCAGATGATTATCGCTGGGAAGTTCGATCTGCACATTTGCTGCTGTCAGAGATTTCTTCGCGCGCCAGATGCGCTTCTTCACGGTCTCGTTGGGAAGCAGTAAGCCTCGAGCAATCTCGGGAATACCAAATCCGCAAAGTGAATTCAGCGTCAGCGCGATCTGGGTTTTTCGGTCGAGTGATGGATGGCAACAGACAAACATCATCCGCAGCAGGCTGTCGGGTAAATGTTCTTCCTCCAGCCATTGATTGACAATTGACTCCTGGTTGTCGATTGACTGACCGGACAGCGAAACTGCTTTTTCATATGTCTTCTCGCGGCGTAGCACATCCAGCATGCGGTTCTTTGCCGCACGGTGAATCCAGGCAGCAGGATTTTCTGGAGTGCCGTGCAGTTTCCAAGCATGCATTGCTTCCAGCAACGCAACCTGAACTGCGTCCTCAACCATCTCGATGCGACGAATGCCAAAGGCACGAGTCAGCACGGCTATCAGGTTTGCCGACTCGTGCCGAAAGAAGTGTTCGACCAGTTGGTTTGTCGAACACTTCATTCGTTATCCATTCCCTTGTCAGGCAGTTCACGAACCTCGATGATGTTTCCTCCTTTCACCATCGGAGAGCCTTTGGCAATTTCAATGGCGGCAGCCAGATCAGGCGTTTCAACCACCATGTAACCACCCACGAGCTCCTTCGTCTCTGCAAATGGGCCGTCGATCACAGTCATATCGGGCTTGACGACTGCTCCAGCTCCCAGACGATTACCGGGATCGAGTATCCAACCGGCTTCAGTGCCTTCCTGCATCCAGTCCATATACATTTGCATCATTTGCTGCATCTCTTCGGGTGTCTTTTCGGAGCTGCTTTCACGGATTCCGCCGCTACGTAGTAAGAACATAAACTTAGCCATCGTATGGTCCTTTCTCAAAATCATGAAAATTGCGAATGCAGATGGATCGTACACAATGATGACGAAAGACTGACAGTAGCAGGGACAAGTATTTTCTGAAAATTCTTACGGCATTGATGCGATCTGGAAAATTTGTGCTCAGGCGACTAATATATAGCAGTTAATTCCACAATATTTCGATGAAGAATATTCGTGAAACCGTGGTTTTACGAAATGTCCGGAAAAAGTAGGAGATCGCCGGTCAGGAATCCATTTCGCTTTCAGGGGCCAAATCGCGCATTCAGCGAGGCCGCAAAACTCTTGACGCATTGCTCAAAGCCTGTTGTCAGTTTCAGTTCAACAGGCATGGAAACATGTTTGGGTTGTATCAATCGCCCGATGGTTGATCGTTAATCGGCTTTTGAGTCCTGTGATTGACGGAAACAATCTCTCACGCGAGAATTTAATTGACATCCACGTATCTAATGTTTAGTTATATAAGATTACAATAATTTGCAGGTTACGTTAGGCCGCTCACAGAAGCTTCTTATATTAGTTTTATCGTTAGGTGAGCTTAGGGAGGAAGATGTTGAACCAGCAGTTTCCCGTGGAGCGTGAGGAAAAGCGGAAAGCATTGCTTGCAGCAGTCGAGAGTGTGCGCGAAATCGTTGCCAGCCGAGCAGACGAGGCGGAAGAAAAAGGAACGCTTCCGCAGGCCACGGTTGATGCGCTTATCACGTCAGGGCTCTTTACTTTGAAACTCCCGGCTGTACTTGGCGGAGCCGAGGCTGATCCGGTGACACAGATTGAGGTCATCGAAGTCCTGAGTGCCATTGATCCATCAACGGCTTGGTGCATGTTGAATGGGACAACATCCGTTAGTCTTATGGCGGCGTTTCTGGATGATAAGGCCATCGCAGAGATCTTCGACGGTGGCCACATTCCCACGACAGCCAACGTGGCCATGCCCACTGGCCAGGCCGTCCCTGTAGATGGGGGATATTGCCTGAGCGGAAAGTGGGCGTTTGCGAGCGGAATACGGCATGCGCAATGGGTCACTGCCGGGGTTCAGGTAGTGCGCACAAGCAAGGCCCCACCTGAACTCCGCATGATGGCCGTTCCTGTTGAATCTGTTCAGATCCATGACAATTGGCACGTGGCCGGACTCGAAGCTACAGGGAGTTGTGACGTGTCTATCACAGAGCATTTTATTCCAGAGGAGTTCACCTGGGATTCATTACATGCCAAACCGCAGCGTGGAGGGCCACTCTATCGTCTGGGTCTCCCGGGTTTTGTCGCCAACGAACATGCCGCCTTTGCACTCGGTGTCGGGCGCTGTGCTCTCGATACAGTAATCGGGTTGGCAAATTCGAAACGGCGTAACTATACACTCTCTCCATCCACTTTAGAGATGCGGCCAACGTTCCAGCGCGCCGTTGGCGAGTGTGATCTGAAGCTCCGGGCAGCACGGTCTTTGGTGATGGAGATCTTCACCGAAGTGTGGGCGACGCTTTGTGCCAATCAGATTCCGTCACCGCGATCGCATGCCGAGATGCGGAGCGTTGCCGTTTTTGCTACCGAAGTGGCTGCCGATGTAGTAACCCAAGCCTTTCGCTATGGGGGCGGCAAGGCCGTGTATCGAACGCAGTGCTTGCAGAGGTGCTTACTACGGGACATCAATGTGGCGGCCCAGCACTTAATCGTAAGCGACATTGCTTATGAGACGCATGGGCAGTTTGCCCTGGATCTGCCTGATGCAGATCCAATGCGGTAACTAGACCCTGTTTCCGATTGCTCAAACGGCGTCATAGCGGACAGAAATGAGGTCCCCGCAAATGTTGATTAAAACGTGCATGCCGAAACCCTTCCAGACGGAAATCATCTAATCGAATCAGATTCCGGAATAAGGTATGAGTTCCCCTGGCACGTGGGGAGTCCGCAAATAGGGTCGATATTTGGCACATCCGAGAATTCAAATCAGACTCCTGACGAGCTTATCGGATGGCGACCCGCCAACTATTTACTTCAGTATTTAGCACCAACACAAGTTGGAGATTCTGCATCGCTGTTATAGTTTGCCCAACCTCTGTCGTCTATCGGCTCCGTTAACTTGCATCGGTGACACCACCTCTGACCATTGGTTGAGGGTGAATTCGGGGGGAAGTCCAAGACCAATTCTCGGCCGACTATCACTCATTTTAGTAAAGCTGAGAGCGTACATGTGCAATTTCTATGGAGTCTACGCACCGCGGTTGCAGAAGAAACAGTATGATCAGAATCACTACGCCGCTTTGCGATAGTAATAGTTCAGAAGGCCACCTTTCGTCCAGACTTCCACAGTGGTAAAGTCGATAGCTGCTAATACTTCCCAGTGCGCCTTAATGAAGGTGCTCCATTTTGTCTGGCGTTTCCGATCTGGTGCTGGCTCAATACACTGCTCTTTAAGAATTTTCGCACTGATTCGTCAGAGGTCGTCTCACCCACATTTGCAAAAGGGATAGTGATCCGGGCTCGGTTCAACACCTTCTTACTTCAAAATATTCCATATCCTGTTCAGTACGCTATCACTGAACTGGGGCAACGGATTGGAAACTTCTACCGAATCGAATTTCATCAATATCGGTAGAGTAGCGAGAAATAATCGACAGTTCATCAAAGCGGAAGTCAGGAACGGTAAATTGAAAAGTCGCATCGGTGGCTATTGGTTCTGCGTTGAGTTTGGGATTGATCCACACATCTACTTGTTCGTTTCCAGGACGAAAAATAATTCGTGTGACTAGAAACACAACTTCTCCTGACGGGACATTGCTGGCTCGCAAACTGACTTCAGCGCCATTGAAAAGTCCGACTGCTGCCCAGTTACCAGAAGGGACGGAAGCCAATTTACCAATCCGAAAACCGGCTGTCTTAGTCCCCAGTTGCAGATAAGCAAAACGTCCCTCGCCCGCGCTATCGAATGATTGTCCGAGAAAACTGAACCAGAGAACTGTTCCATCAGTTCCCAATCCCTGTTCGTCTGACATCATCTTCGGGAACATTGTAAGATCGAGTCGCCGAGATGTGCTGCTCGTTGGACCGGCTGCTGTTCTCATCTGTCGACCGATCGATTGAAGCACACTCCCCTCAGAATCAGAGTATCCCAAGGGACCAAACTTGCGCATGTCTGATGGCTTCCAAGCTGGAATTGCAGGATCACCTACGATGATGGCAACCTTAGAGCCTGATTCTTGCCAGGGTTCTTCCCAGCCAATGCCACCGGATAAACCCTGCAGTCCTCCTGTGGTTGGCCAAAAACTCCCGTCTCCAGAAGTGGTATTGGAAGAAGACTGAGGATAGTCGAATCCCTCGTATAGAAATAAGCCAGAAATTGACTCTTCATTTATCGGAAAACTGAAGTAGATGGCACAACATGCGATGGCAAGCCCGCAAAAAAGGATTGACGTAAATTTCAACCAACGTGCTCTAAAGGGGCCTGGCATAGATGCAGAATATGTAGAGACCTGAATTGGTGTGTGAATCCAATCGGTCTTAGTAGACACCTTTAAGTCTGTCTGCGGCATGGAAGGAATTGATCCAGCCTGCAGACGTTGATGAAGATAGGTATGCAAAAATATTCGGTGAAATGCATCATATTCGTGCTCTGGTTTTTCACGCAGCCAGTTTGCTAAAGATATCGCCTGTTCCTGTGAAAGTTTCTGAAGGTCTAAATGCGCATCAATCAGTTCCAGAGCTTCTGCATCATCCATTGGTGACTTGCTTTCTGCTCAGTATATTCTTCACACACTGTGTCAATGCAGACCTGATCCGTGATAAGGAAACCCGCACCGAACCAGGAGTCAGACCAAGTTTTTCACTTATATCCTGAGGTTTCATCTCCTGAGTATATCGTAAATGTAATAGTTCACGGGAACGATCTGTCAATTGACTCAAACAATTTTCCAAAGCCCCTTTTTCTTCATCGAGATTCAGTTGCACGCGGGTACAAACCTCAGCTACTGCATCAATCGATTCACCGACAAATACGACCGGAGTTCGTTTCTTTGATCGATAAAAATCAGCAATTTTCATTTTCGCCACCCACAATGCCCACGGCAGAAACGGTCTGTTCTGATCATATTGATTAAAGCGAAGTGCCACCTCAGCAGCGACTTCATGTAACAAATCTTCTGCATCAGAAAACTGAGGCGTCGAGGAGACGATAAACGCCAGCAGAGACGGTTGCGCCTTCATCCAGTTCCGTGCCAGCAATTCGCGAGATTGAGCCTGTAATAATTCCTGATTAGATTCCCGGCTGGTTTCTTGTTTCAAATTTTGAGAGTTATCCATTTGGAAGTCCAAGTTTCAAGGAAGCAAAAATAACGCAATATTGAATAAATCACTAAAAATAAAATCGTACATAATTTGGCTCATCTTCAATTTATACACAACTGAATTACGACTTACAAAGTTAAGATTCGGTTAACAGCCAAAATTCCATGATAACAATTTGACTGTTCTGCGACATACAGATATTGCGAGGCTGATTGATTTGAAACTGGCTCAGATCTAAAACTTTTGAGAACGCATAACCTAAATATCTGGATTGACTAGGCGCTATAAAAAATAGCATTCACTAAGAAATAAACGGCCTTTTATCTACAAACTTAAATACCCCGAGGAAGAATATGTACACTTCACCCCGATCTCTTGGTCTTAATCGCCGCGCGTTTACATTGATAGAACTATTGGTCGTCATCGCGATTATTGCCGTTTTAGTCGCATTACTGCTTCCCGCTGTACAGCAGGCTCGAGAAGCCGCGCGTCGCAGCAGCTGTCAGAATAATATGAAACAACTTGGTTTGGCGCTGCATAATTACCATGATGTCCATCGAGCTTTCCCTCCGGGAAATTATGGTATGCGATCTTCTGGAGTCTACAATGGTGTCAATTGGCGAGTCATGATTTTGCCCTTTCTTGAACAGAGTTCTCTATACGACAAGCTTGACTTCAATAGCAGATTTGATGGAGATAATCTTACCGGATCCAATGTTGTCCTTTCCGGATTAATTGTTCCTGTCTATCTGTGCCCATCGAGCGCTTTGGATCCCTTTTCCGACCCGCATGGCCGTAATGATGATCGGGCAATGAATGCTAGCTATGTCGGAATCTCAGGCGCAGCTCCTCCCCTTCCGGGACCTGACACCGGGTATTCAGATTGTGGTTATGGATACGTGGCAAATAATGGAATGCTGCTGACCAATCAAATAACAAGAATGCGGGATGTGAGAGATGGTACTTCAAATACCATTATTGTCGCTGAGCAATCCGGGCTCACAGACGGTCGAGAACTTACTGCCAATTACCGTGGAGGCTGGCACGGAGCTACTCTAACCGAAACAGCTGATAATTGCGTAGCAAGTAACAAAATCTGGTTTGCTGGAACTACGACTGTGCGTTACGTCATCAACTCAGATTTCATTGGTTCAGGCAACAGTTACCAATATCGATCAAACACAACTCTTAATTCATTTCATACAGGAGGAATTCAAGCCTTGCTTGCTGATGGTTCCGTTCGCTTTGTCTCTGAAAACATCGACTTCACTAACTTTAAGCGTGTATGTCTCCGTGCCGACGGTGAACCCCTTTCCTCTTGGTGAACCATACGAATTAGTATTTTCATTTCCCCTCAGGTAGTGTTTGGGGAGATGTACTTTTCTCTTTTAGCAACCACTATTTAGCAACCACTATTCAAGTCTTTTGAACTTCCATGAATAGTAAAGTAATGAGTCGACACATGCAGCCTCTCACCTTCCGCTCAAGAATTCCTGTTCCATTGCTGATTCTAACAGCGTTTTTGTTGTCAACTTCCGGATGTGGTTCCTCAGAACCATCGGGAACAGTCATTGGGTTGATCTCTGCCAACCATGCTCCTGTCCCTGGAGGCGTTCGCATTTGTTTAATGAGTCCCCAAACGGGTTACGCAATCGCGACATCGATTACTGAGAATGGGACATTCCAATTTGGCAAGTCCATACCTGTTGGAGGATACGTCGTATTTGTTTCCGAAGAATTTGGAAATGAGGAACCCCCTGATGGTGATTTTATTCCCCGGCAATCCGGAAAAAAAAATCTGGTCGGTTTGAAGAAATTAATTCCCGCAAAATACTGGAACGAAATCACATCCAATTTAAAAATAGACGTCCAGGAAGGGAAAAATGATGTCAACATCGAAATCCCAGCAGCATCCTAACCTGAGACAAACTGGGTAATCGATAGACACCAGTTAGTTTTTTACCATGGTGAATTAGCAACGGATAATCAGAAAGATATTTCCTTGACAAATCATTACTCATTTGGGCTGGGACACGTTTGGCTGTTCCGGTCTTTCTCATTGAAGCGAGCCATCTGGTTGAGCATGATCCTGTTCTGTTTCATGATTTTTAGCATAATGTTTTACCCGTCTGCCCAGGCTACAACCTCGACAACCGAATTACGGGTTCTCTGTTATAATATTCGACACTGCGCCGGTAGCGATGCACAAGTAAACTACCACAGGATCGCTAAGATTATCCTGTCTGTAAAACCGGACATTGTATTGCTTCAAGAGGTAGATCGGAAGACAGAACGGATTCAAGGTGTAGACGGATTGGCCGTACTAAGCCGATTGACTGGCTTGAAATTCGTGTTCGGAAAGAACATTAATTTTCAGGGAGGTCATTATGGTAATGCCGTCCTTTCCCGACTTCCAATTTCCAAATCGATCAATTATCCACTTCCCAGTCCACAGCCTGGAGAACAGCGAGGATTGCTCTGTGCACACTTACAACCACATGCTAACCGGGGAGGTAAAGTAACAGTCTGCTCAACGCATCTGGATCATCGCGCTGATAATGAGAATCGACTGGCCTCAGCAAAGTACATCAATCAATATGCCTCTGACCATCCTGAGACATCGATCATTTTGGCTGGTGATTTGAATGCTAATTTCGACAGTATTGTAGTCAACGAGTTGAGAAAACAATGGAAGTTGACTAACAACACAAAACAAAATTCCTACCCGGCATCCCAACCCAAAAAACAGATTGATTTCATCCTTTTCAATAAGCATTCTCAATGGAAAGTGAAAGAGTTTCGAGTTCTGAACGAACCTTACGCATCAGATCATCGTCCTATTTTCAGCGTCCTTGAAAAGCTTCCGGACTCTTAGTGGAATAGCGGCCCCTCGAGCATATAAACTCTCAATTTAAGAAGCGGCTCTGTGAGCAGCCCACGATGTCAATACACACCGGAATTAAATTTTCAATCGGAGATCATTCTCACTGACCAGGAATGCAGCGTTACAGAAGTAGTCGGCGTATGGTCAATTTACTCAGCCGCGCGATAAACTCTTTCACGATTTAGCTTTCTACTCAGTTGAGACCATCCATTCTCGGCCGATCGCCACCCATTTTGGTAAAGCTCATGGTTTTCAAGTGCAATTTCAATTAAGTATACGTACTATGATCGCAGATAAAATACACCGATATGATCAGAATCATTACGCCACTTTGCAATAGTAATAGTTCAGTAGGCCACCGAGTCGTTCGCAGCACTCAATCTCACCAGCACTTTGACCAACTTCCTCTCCCGGTTCAATCATCTGATGATTGAGTCCCTGGTGGTTCCGCTCTTCGTGATAATGAATCAAGTATTCTTTGACTGCATTTCTCAACGAGTTTTCACCAAAGAAAATCATTCTATCGAGGCACTCTGATTTGAGTGAACGAAAGAATCGCTCAATAAGAGCATTCAGATTAGGAGAGCGTGGTGGCAAAACAATCGGCTTAGTACCTGATTGGTTTAAAATCATTTGAAATGACTCAGAAAAAGTCGTGTCTCGATCCATGATTATTTTTTGCTTCTCACGCAAAAATCCTTCGGCCTCATCTGACAGGTTTCTGGCGATCTGTTTCATCCATATTTCATGTGGATTCATTGTGCAACCAGCGAAATGAACTCTGCGAGTTTTCAGTTCTATCACAAACAGTAAATAGAAGGTAACAAGACCACCTTTCGTCCAGACTTCCACAGTGGTAAAGTCGATTGCTGCTAATACTTCCCAGTGGGCCTTAAGAAAGGTATTCCATGTTGTCTGGCGTTTCCGATCAGGTGCTGGTTCAATACCCTGCTCTATGAGAATTTTGCGGACCGATTCGTCAGAGATCTTGTAGCCCACATTTGCAACAGCGTCAGCGATCCGGTCATATCCCCAAGAAGAGTTTTCTTTTGCGACTCGAATCACGAGTTGCTTAACCTCATCAGGTAATCTGGGTCTACCTGATTTTCTCTTACTTCGATTTGAACAATCCCATTTCTTGGTTACCAACTTTTTATGCCAACGAAGAATGGTATCAGGTGTAAACAGAGTACCAACCTGTTCGAGTCGCTTACGCCCCAAAATCTTTCCTTTAACGGCGAGTCTTCGGCGCTGGTCGTCATTTAGTAAAATGCGTTTCTTACCGTGTTTTTCTTTTAGAACCTGATTCTCAGTTCTCAGGTATTCAATTACTTCCTGTTGCTGCCTGTTAACCTAACCAGCGATTATAGTGAAGAAAAGTTGCCAAGGTTTCAGGATAAAGGTCATAGACAGCCCAACAGTGTAAAACGGATTCTGAAAATTTAATGAGTCAGTCTGATTCTTTGTAAAGTCGACTCTATTTATTAACGCTTATAACAACAAGGTAGAATCAGGAACGAAAATGTGTAAAGGGATGCACTGTGAGAACAACAATTGTAGCCTGCCAAGTCATTTGAAATCCTTTTATTTTAGATCAGAATTACTTAGAATCTGGAAGTTGTTATTTTTGTAATTGCCGTTTCCCCGACAGAAGTACTTCATGGAGGAGAAAGATAATGCGACTACCGGAAGAAAAAATCAAACAAGCTATCCTGCATTCCGAATTACCAGTTCGAATACAAGCACTCCAATACTTCTCTCGACCATTCTGTGAAGACACCACCATAATGCCGCTCGTGATTCAAGTGGTTGAAAAGTATTGCCGTGAGTCTTCCTTACGTTTCATCAATGAAGCTCTGAGTCTTCCACAGACTGAATCCACGATCCAATGGTGTCTGGAAGAACTACAACAGGAGTTTGCATACCAGGACGATAATCAGGCTGATTATCAATATGCTTCTGCTCTTTCAAACCTACTCGCCCAGGCCGATCCATTGCTGATACAAACCAGGAAGTCGGAGATTCTGGGACTTCCTGGCTTCCTGCCAGAATTCGGTTCTGCTCTTTCTGAACGAGTCCACTTGCTTACTGAAAGCCCTGAGGCTCTTTGGAACAAACTGAGAGATTTTTGTGAACAGGAGAACGAGAAACAATATCTCTCTGAAATGGATCTGCCCCACGCAAATCGGATCGTAGAAGCGTTGGGACGTGGCGGTGACATCGTTGCCGGCCAAGTTTTGATGATGCTGAATGAGGACATCGACTATTCGGAAAATAGTCCAAGGGCATTAATACAGGGATTTGTCCTTCGTTTGGCGGGTGAACTTCGACTGACAGCAGCGGTGCCATCATTGATCGAAGCACTCAAGGAAGATGATGACTGGTTCAATGAAGAATGCCAAACAGCTCTCATCAGAATTGGTGGAGATGATGTAGCCAATGCTCTCGCAACTGAGTTTTCCACTGCAGAATGGCATTTTCGACTCCATGGCTCCAGTATACTGGAGCAATTACATACCGACCTTGCCATCCGAAAGTGCATCGATCTTTTCGAAGAGGAAACCGATGAGACAATCGTAACACATCTCGGACAAGCGGCGCTCTCACATTTTTCAACAGAAGCCATTGAGCCGGTGCGACAGTTTATCTGCGCAAGTGAAATTGATCCAGAGATTCTTGATTTGCGAGAGAGCCTCGTTTCAGTTTGTACCGTCTTAGAGATCAAATTTCCCGAATTCGAAGAATGGAAGAAGGACAACGAAGAGGCTGAGGCACTCCGCAAGAAACTTTACCAGGAGAAATACGGAAGTTTTTTTGGTGTGTCAGATGACTCGATTTTGGATCTTATAGCAGACACTGGTGCCTCAGATGCTGATGCATTAACTCAACCAGCGTACGTACCAGATACAATCATAAGGCAAAATGCCCGAATTGGCCGGAATGATCCCTGCACTTGTGGAAGCGGGAAAAAATACAAGAAGTGCTGTCTGAAAAATCCCAATGAATCTTCTCGGCTCAATTGAAAACTCAACCAACTATTTAGTTCCTGCGGCCTATGAATCAACTCGCCTTCTAGGTTAAGAGTAGTGATATCATAAGAAGATATCATAAGAAATATGATTACTTTATTTACAGATCGACTGAATAACCGCAAAGAACATTTACCCCTCATTTCCCAGATGACTCCCCATACTTTGGCACGCAATTTGCGCCATTCTCCTACAAAACAAGGGTATTCTGCCAATTCATGCCATGCTTATAGGGGAACCCGATGGGTGACAGCCAAAACGAGAATTTGCGGGTTGGTTTTGACAGCCGTTTGAAGCTGAAGTTCTGCGGCAGTCAGGTCACCACCGATGCGGGACTGCTGGCTTACCGGGAACTGGATGAAGCGCTCGGTCTGACGGAAATGGGCGGAGATGTGCTGAGCGATTCACGCCAGGGCCGCAACAAGCAGCACCAACTTGTGCCGTCGTTACGTCAGTCGATCTACAGCCGACTGGCAGGCTACGAAGATGTCAACGACGCCGAGCGGATGTGTGTGGCCCCGGCACTACGTCACGTGGTTGGTGGAAGGGCGACATTGCCAGAGAAGCAAGCGGCATCGAGTAGCGAGGTGGGCCGTTTCGAGACGCAGATACTCAGCACGAAGCGCAATCTCACGGCACTGATGAAGCTCTCCTGCCGTACATTCAAAGACAATCAGGCGCGGCTGCAACTGTTCTCCTTAGCTTATAACCTCGGCAACTTCCTGCGGCGACTGGTGTTGCCCAAGCCTATACAGAACTGGTCGCTGACGACGCTGCGGGAGAAGCTGATCAAGGTTGGGGCCAAGGTAACCCGGCATGCCAAGTACGTATTCTTTCAACTGGCCGAAGTGGCTGTGCCACGGAGATTGTTCGCCGCGATTCTTGATCGGATTGCACGACTGGCAATTCCGCCGCCGGTCACGCATGACGTGAAGTGGAAGTATATCAAATAGCGAAAAACGGGGTTCCTCACAGAGAAAGTCTGCGCAGAAACCGTGTTGACTACTGAAAAATGATTCGCTCGGCAGCGATTTCCGGATCTCAACAACAGAGGGACAACAAAAGTGGCGAAAAATCATTTCGTTTTAGACACGGGGGACCGCAGTGGTTACAATTAAAGACAATCCATGCCTGGAGTGGTTTCAGGCTGATCCATATGGGAAATCTCGGTTTATAAATTGGAATGTCATACTTTTTCGCAACGCCGCGAGAGAGATCACGGTCGGTAAACTGATCGCCATAAAAAGAAAGCACATCACACTGCGGGTGCTGGATCTTCCCATTAAACAGATACGGCCCGAGGAAGGGATGCAAAATATGATACGCGTGCGAGCAAAAAAGAACTGTGTATAGATGGCAGCGACCTGCGGCCGCTTCGTTTCCGCGGCACTAGCATTGGGTGACAGCCAGTTCAAACCAGCAGACCCCGCCATCGCAGCGGCTCCCAGTTTCAAAACATCACGACGAGACAGAGAATCCGGTAGGTTCGCATCAGACATCGGGGCAGACTCCTGTGGTGGGGCAAAACAAGGCGAGACTCTGCACTCTATCGCATCAGATTATCTACATGTCTCCACCCGTTTTTGGGAAGGAGGGGACTTCTACGTGAATTTTATTGGAGATGAACAAGCGGTTTCACTTAAAAACCAGACACGATTCTATTTTGAACTCGGCCGATCAAGATCGCTTTTGTTGAAACACCGGGCAGACCAGTTCAATTTATAAGCATCGTTTCTTCTGCTGGGTGTTCTATCGGTCCATTCAGGCATCCTGTCGTAAAAATCGACGATTCCTCTCAGATTGAAATATCTACAAAAAACCCTTTTTTGCTCGGACATCAAATTATTAATGATTACTTAATTATTCTGTATCTCCATACAGGACTTTAGTTGGTACACGAATTGCTGCCGCTATGGGTTTCAATCAACACGTTCATTTGAAGTTTAATACCAAAACAATCTCGACTTTGCATCAGTTATGAAATTACATCACTCAGCGGGTCCACCTGAGCGAATTCGCGTTGCGTTCTTCATTCACAACGAAGGCATTGGGCGCAGACAAGCCTCGAATGCCATCACCGGTGTGACTTCAATTCAAAACCAGTCGGATTTTGAACCTGCTTTTCGTCTGAATCTGGCAGACCGATTCAGAAAATCTCTTGTACGGAATCCTGCACGAAAAAGATCCGTTACACCCACAGCTTTAATCAATCAAACGAAAAACCTCGCATGGGTTCGAGTGATGCACGAACAAACAAATGTCTTTGCAAAATCGGTCAGTGGTTTTGCACGAATGCGAAATATTGATCCGACAGGCATAGAGTCTATTTGAATTTTTTTTGCAGTGAACAGCGCTTACAATTCCTGCCCGGCCAATTTATATTTTTGGAATTCCATAATGACCCAACAAAATTCATCCCGCAAACAGAGACAAGCATTTACGCTCATTGAATTATTAGTCGTGATTGCCATTATTGCGATCTTGATCGCGTTACTCTTGCCAGCCGTACAGCAAGCTCGGGAAGCAGCGCGCAGGTCTTCGTGTAAAAACAATATGAAACAGCTTGGCATTGCGTTGCACAACTATCACGAGATTCACTCCGTTTTCCCCCCTGGTTATTTACGGCGCGATTACTCCATCTCGACGTTCGCAGGCCCCGGATGGGGTTGGGGAACCATGATTCTTCCTCAACTGGAACAAGCGGGTCGCTATAATCAGTTAAGGATCGATGAACAGGATTTGACAGGCGACCCGGCAATTATTGCAATCACTCAACCTAAAATCGATACGTTCCGATGTCCGAGCATGCCTGGCGGCACGATCAATGAAAAATTGAAGTCTGATCCGGCAGATGAAGGACATTCCATCTCAAGCTACAAAGCAATTTTCGGAGACCTGAATACCCAGTACAACTACTCGGGCGATAATTGCTCATTATATGCGGGTAGTTGTATTAGTGGTGGGAACGGCGCTTTCTCGCCCAATAGCAGTGTCAAATTTCGGGACATGACCGATGGAACCGCCAATACTTTACTTATTGGCGAAGTACCCTACGGCCTGAACGGAACAGTTAATTCCAGCGGTACGAAAATCGATTATCGGGGATCTGTCTGGGCAGGAGTTGATCCGGAAGGATCGCGGAGCAATGTGGCAGTAATCCAAACATTCCGTGGCCTGACAGGGTCTGGTACTCCAAGCACCAGCTATCGAATTAATGGGACAAACTCCAATGCCTTCGGCTCACACCACACGGGGGGCGCTCATTTTTTGATGGGAGACGGAAGCGTGCATTTTCTCAGTGAAAACCTGAACAATGCGACCATCAACCGTCTCGCCGCTCGAGATGATGGCGAAGTCGTCGGTGAGTACTGAGTCTACCAAGTTCGATGCCTTAATCTTGAGCAACAGAATTTCGCATGAGAGGCTAGCGGCAAATAAAAGCCGCTCGTCTCTGCGATTTCTCGGCCCAGTCGGTAGATACGAGGTATGTTTCGCGTTGAGCCGACTTAAGTTCGACTGATACTCTTTTGCAACAGAGAAACCGACTTCTATGAATAGATCATTTTGGAATCAGAGAGTCTCCCTTTCGTGTTCTCTCTGTTCGAGTTTATTGACGAAGACCATCTACGCGGGCATTGTAGTACTGATGATGCTCGTCGGCTGTGGTCAGGAACAACCAACCTACGATCTTGTCGCGGTCACCGGCAAAGTGCTACTGGATGGAAAGCCGGTAGAAAATATCCGTGTGGAGTTTGATTCCCCGGTCGGCGCCCGCGCGTTTGGTATGACGGACAAGGATGGCGCTTACCAACTGGAAACGCCTGAGTATGGCGAGGGGGCGCCAGCGGGCGATTATCTGGTTCGCGTGCGAAGATCCAAGCAAACCGCTCCTTCGCTAGTCATTCCGCTGGCATACGATGATAATGGAGTCGAACGGGTGACGGTCAGTAATGATCAAGGTGCCCTGAATGAGTATGTGTTCGATCTGAAAAGTAAACCGGATCAAGCTGATCTGTTAAAGACCAATGAGGGAGAGCAATAATCAAATCGCCGCCTGCTCAGACATTTCTTGTGGGCTTGGTAAATCGTTTTAATATATCAGTCCGGTAACAAAACGGGTTGATGACTACACGAGTTTATAAAACAGGATAAGACTGAAATATGTTTGACAGAAAATACTGCCTGGTGATGATTCCGGCTTTATGGATTGTGGTTGTTTTAATGAGCGCCAATTCTCACTTGAACGCCTGCACGACTGCTGTGATCAGTGGTCGTGCGACCGCGGATGGGCGACCGATTCTCTGGAAGAATCGAGACACCAAATCAGGACGACATAATGAAGTCGTCTTTATGCAGAAGGGAAAATATAAAGCGGTCGCCGTTGTGAATGCCAATAATTATAAAACGGTCTGGATGGGCGTAAACGAAGCTGGTTTTTGCATCGAAAATTCGCTAAGCCGCGATTTGCAGGACTCGGAAAAAAGTAAAGGACCGGGAAATGGCGGCTTGATGAAACGGGCATTGGAAACGTGCGCCACTGTCGCTGACTTCCAGGCATTACTCGATAAAACGAACGCTTCAGGGCGAACGACCGTCGCGAATTTCGGTGTCATAGACGCCGCAGGGGGAGCGGCTCTCTTCGAAACGGGTCCGAAAGAGTACGCCTTCTATGACGCGAACGATCCCAAAGTCGCCCCGCACGGATACATCGTGCGTTCCAACTTTTCAATGACGGCGAATCAGCTGCCGGCAAACCCAGACTTCAAAACGATTCGCAAGATCTATTCATCCGACCGATATTGCCAGGCGTGCTCGCGACTGATATCGCAAGAATCGAAGGGGATCACCATCGACTATGCCGTCCAGAATTTGACCCGGGATCTGTCAAGCATCAACGGCACCCCGTTTCCGGGATCAATCAACGGCGCCGCAAAGAAATTGCCCGCCGTGATCGCCACAGACAAAACCATCAGCCGCACCACAACGGTTTCTGCAGCCGTATTTCATGGCGTCAAACCGGGAGAAGACCCTCTGCTGACAACCATGTGGACGATTCTTGGCGATCCCAAGTTTTCCATTGCCGTCCCCTGTTGGGTGGCGACAGAAGAAATTGCCGATCCACTGACGGACAAAAATGGAGGAGAGCTTGGGGAAATCGCGATCCTGCTTCGTGAATGGAATCTGAACAAGAATGCTTCCGGCGTGATCACAACGCACTTGCCCTCCATCTGGAACGATCTCTGGCCGACAGAAAAACAGATTCTCAAACAGACGGCTCAAGCAATGCAGACCTGGAATCGAGACGGTTTGTCCAAACCTCAAATGAAGGAGTTGCATCGTGAACTGGCTGAGCTGGCCATGAAATCAATGCAGAAGGAACTCCGTGAAATGAAACAGATTGCCCTTTCGATGCCTGCTCCCAAGCCACCAAAATTCAAGCCTGTGACCAAGACGATCGTTGTGCCTTAATTTACTTGAACCACACATTAATCATTATAAAATCATACCTAACCAATATATTCAGAGAGAACGACCTCATGCAGCAATTATCAGTTTCCCGATTCCGTTTCCTGAGTCTTGTTTCTGTCATGGTTTGCCAGTTGGCATGGACCTCCTCTTCTCCTGCCGAACAAACGGCCTCGCCTTTGGTTCGCGTGGCCATCTACAGCCACTCGAAAAAGGCAGGAAAGGGACCGAAAAACCTGATGCGGTTTCTGACTCCTGCCAATGGTTTTCAAAGTGAAAGTGTCAGTCCGGAACAAATTCGTAATGGTGTGTTAAAGGACTATGACGTGTTAATCATGCCAGGCGGCTCAGGTAGTCTGCAATCAAAAAAACTGGAAGCAGCCGGCTTGAAAGCGGTTCGAGAGTTCACCAAAAAGGGAGGGGGATATGTCGGAATTTGCGCCGGTTCTTACCTTGCATCCTCGCATTATCCCTGGTCGTTGGGATTGATTAATGCCAAGGTTTGGGATCGATCACACTGGGCACGAGGGCAGGGCACCGTTCGCATTTGCCTTTCACCGGCCGGCAGCGAAGTCCTGGGCGGAGATCAAAAAGAGTACGACGTTTATTACGGGCAAGGCCCCTTGCTGGTTCCCGATAATCAACCCGATTTACCAGGGTATGAGGTACTGGCCAAATACGGGACCGAGGTCGCGTTAAAGGGCGCCCCCGTCGGTGCCATGAAAGACACCCACGCAATTATCCGCTCCAAATATGGAGCCGGACGCGTGATCTGCTTCAGCCCTCATCCAGAATCAGCCAACGGCCCGAACTCGCTGATCGCTTCCGGTATTTTCTGGGCCGCGGCTCCCGAATAGTCTACCAAGTGTCAGCGACTGTCTTGGATTCTGTCAAGAGGCAAGTAGTGTTTGGCGTTCGGTTCAAAAAGTGTCCGGATATAAAAATCGTTACAGAAAAACACTTTGTGATGAATTCCAATCATCCAAGACTGTCGCTCTTTGTGATTCACTGTCAACAGTCACAAAATATCAGCCAATCGCGCACCACAAAACGTGTGATTGAACAATTGAAATCTCGTCCCTGGCCAATTTAAGCCGCTTTCCGCTCAAACGATTTTACTAATCCACCGATGTGCGGAATTACTAACACTTCTTCAGGTGACAATTTCTCAATCTCGTCTGGTATTTTTTGAATCGGTGGAAGATGGTCCCGCGCTGTGTGCGAGCGACAAGTGTTGTAATACGAAGTGAACTCACAGATCAGATAATCTAGATGCTGTTTGCCGAAAATGATAAACTTCGCCAGGCATTCCAACTTGATCGTTTCAATGAATCGCTCACATCGTCCATTCAGATTCGGAGATGCTATCGGAAGAGGGTTTGGCTTGATGCCTGATTGTTTCAAAGTCTCAGTGAATTCCTTCGTGTATTTTCCATCCCGGTCATGAATAATCATTGATGGTTTAATATCTCGCCCCCTGCTCTGCTCTATGAATTTCAGAGTTTGTTCACAAACCCAAGCTGAGTTGGGATGTTCCGTGGATTCAGTGACGATTGCTTCTCGTGTTTGTAGGCAGAGAAACACCATAACGTAGAGATCACGAACTCCTTTGGTCGTTACAGATTTCACGGAGAAGAAGTCACAACCCCAAAGTGTTTCACCGTGCCGCTTGAGAAATTCATTCCACGAGTCGGAAGTGCGATCTGGGCCGGGTTCAATACCTTCTTCCTTCAAGATATTTCGTACGGTCTGTCGGCTAATCTTCTTGATACCCAACTTTCGAAGCTCTCCAATGATACGGGTATAACCGAAACCGGTTTCAATGGCAATTTTAATGACTAACTCTCGTAGTTCTTGCGGCTTCCGTTTACCCCCTTTAGGATTCTTGGGCTTGGGTCTGCCATTCTTACCGTCTCGGACCCACCGGGCAAATGTCGCTGGACTAACAATTGAAATTAATTCCTCAATCGCTCGTCCCAATACCTTGCCGTATTTCAATAGAATCTGTCGTTCTTCGTAAGTCGTATGGATTTGCTTCGGTAGTCTTGAACGCAGAATCGCATTCTCATGTTTTAGATATTCGACATACTTGGCCAGTTCGTTATCGGTGGCTGAGGCGATTAAAGCGAGTAGTGGGTGGAAAATTCTGCTCATGGGTGTATTGTCAGTATGTGGTAATAATGGAAGCGGTTACACATTCGTTTTACCCCGCTGAGCAGCTGAGAGAAAACAAAAAATCAACCTGAGAATGTGAGATTTGAAACCACTTCCAGATGACCTGTTCAAATACCATAGATTGCCTGATCAGAACTTTGAAGAAGCCTTCGAACCTCGAACCTTTAGTCAGTCTATTTGAGAATTCCCCCCACTTATCCCCCCACTAATACGCATTATCAAAGCATAAGCAAAGTATTGTCAAAGCGTGGTAGAAGTAAATTGCCCTGAAATACAAGCCTTTGTGAAGCGAAAGCAAAGCATGGTTAAAGCTATTACGGTCTTCGGAACCGGGGGGTGCAGTACGGTTATCGGCGGTTACAGCCCCCTTTCATCGGAAGACGTCAATCACAACCTCTCTACATAGGGGCAAAATGTCCCACTGGGGTAGATTGTCGCGACATTGGGAAGGAAAACTGTATTCTCGAATTGAAATTCCTTCTTAAAACCTTGAAAAACCTGAGGCTCAGAAAAACCAAACATTTGGCATGTCAAATGCTATCACTTAAACAGGTACTGACAAGCCGCGACATTTACCTTTTCCGAGACCTGAGGAGTTTAAATATGACAAGTCCATCAACCACTGACAATAATTATTCCGAGCTTAAGGAGCGGATCAAGCACTTGACTGAGGAAATTAAAACCCACAGCGAACCGTTTCAGCGGATTGTGGGACAAGTCAATCACGTGCTTGTAGGGCAGGAAAAGTTAGTACACCGCATGTTGATCGGATTATTGACACGCGGTCATCTCCTGATTGAAGGAGTGCCGGGACTCGCCAAAACAACCGCTGTGGCAAGTCTGGCGAAAGCCATCAATACCGACTTTCAACGTTTACAGTTTACTCCTGATTTACTGCCAGCCGACCTCATTGGTACGCAAGTCTACCGTCCTCAGGATCAATCATTTGTGGTTCAGAAAGGCCCGATCTTTTCTAACCTGATCCTCGCGGATGAAATCAACCGCGCCCCGGCCAAGGTGCAAAGTGCATTGCTGGAGGCGATGCAGGAGCGACAGGTTACCATCGGCGGAGAAACATTTCCTCTCGAAGAGCCGTTTCTGATCCTGGCGACTCAAAATCCCGTCGAACAGGAAGGGACCTACCCCTTGCCGGAAGCGCAAAGTGATCGCTTCATGCTGAAGGTGGTCGTCGACTATCCAAATCGGGATGAAGAGCTGCAGATCCTGCGTCGCATGAGTAAAACCGCTACGAACGTCGAGATCAAACCGGTAACCTCACCTGCTGAAATTATGCATGCTCGCAAATTGATTGATGAGATCTATGTGGACTCGAAAGTCGAAAATTACATCGTTGACCTGGTCATGGTAACACGCAAGCCGGAAGCCTATGGGTTAAACCTGGATGGCTTGATCCAGTTCGGAGGCTCGCCCCGCGCAACGATCAACCTGACACTGGCAGCTAAGGCGAATGCCTTCCTGGCGGGTCGCGGATATGTGAAACCGGAAGACGTCAAAGAGATCGCACTTGATGTCTTACGCCATCGCGTGATGGTCACCTATGAAGCAGAAGCGGAAGACCGTTCCAGTGAATCGATCGTCAATGAAATTCTCGCTCACGTCCCCACTCCCTAGGTTGAACAGCAAAATAGCGCATGTTGTCCGGCAGCGAGCGCAGGTCAGTACCATCAATGGACGACCTGCGCCCTGCCCTGTCCCAGAATGGATATCATCATGATTCCTCGAGAAGTGATTCAGAAAATTCGCCGCGTGCAGATACGTACTTCGCACAAAGTCGATGAAATGCTGGCGGGCACGTGGCACTCTGCATTTAAAGGTCGCGGCATTGAGTTCGAAGAAGTTCGTCCGTATCAAATCGGCGACGATGTCCGCACCATTGACTGGAATGTCACTGCTCGCAGCGGTGAACCTTATGTGAAGTTATTTCGCGAAGAGCGCGAACTGTCGGTGATGTTGCTGATCGATCTAAGCGGGTCGCAAAGCTTCGGAACCAATCAGCAGACCAAGCGAGAGGTTGTGACAGAATTGGGGGCGACGCTCGCGATGTCTGCCATCAAGAATAATGACAAGGTCGGACTCACACTGTTTACGGACCATATTGAAAAGAGCATCCCGGCTCGTAAAGGTTCACGGCATGTGCTGCGCCTGATTCGCGAAATGCTGTACTGTGAACCGATGGGATCCGGGACCGACATCCGACAGACATTGGAACATCTCAACCGCATTTCAAACCGCAAGACCGTCGTTTTCCTGATTAGCGATTTCCAGGACGAGAACTATGAATCCACACTGAAAGTTGCCCGCCGACAACATGATATTATCCCTGTGGTCATTTCCGATCAGCGGGAAGCCAGGATGCCGAATGTCGGCCTGATACGACTTCAAGATGCCGAGAGTGGAGAAATCATTACCCTCGATACTGCCCGCCGCAGCAACCGCGAAGCATATGCCCGCATCTATCGAGAGCGATCAGAAGCGCGCGATGCGATGTTTCGGCGACTGCGATTGGAGCCAATTCATATCGAAACTGGTGTCGACATTGTGGAACCTCTACGACGATATTTTCATAAACGGGAGAGCCGAGTATGAACATCCCTCGAATCATGCGTGGATGCTCAGCCAACGACAGTTGCTGTTCATCACACAGCCATTCAGCCTGGGTACTCAAAATGATCGTATCCGGATTATTACTCTTTCTATTCGCAGGATTTGCACAGGCAAAACCATTTAAAACGTCATCCAGACAACAGGGGATCGAGGTCTCGATCAGCATGTCGACGACCAGCGTTCGCGTCGCGGAACCATTTACTGTGACCTACGAGTTGATCTCACCATCGGAGGAGAAACTGGTCTGGCCTGCAGTTGCGGACCGACTTGGTCCATTCGATGTCATTGATTCGCAAGATTTTTTTGAAATCCCTGTCGATTCCGGACGGATGTGGAAACGGGTACTGACGCTGGAAAGTATTCAATCCGGCGACCTGGAAGTCCCATCGCTGGCGGTGAATATCGTGTCATCAGATTCAAAAGGTGTTCAGGCAGAACCTGTAAAAGCCATCAATATTGCGGCACAACCGGTCACTGTCACCAGCGTTCTCGAAGGACGCGCAGATCCCTCTCAGTTTCGCGACATTCAGTCTGTGGTCGATGTGGAGGTACCTGCTGAGAATACCTCAGCTTGGACCATCTGGGGATTTACCAGTCTCGGCGTCATCTCACTGGCCTGTATTGCGTTTGTGATCGTGGCTGTCCGAAGTCGTTCGATCACACCAGAAAAGTGGGTATTAAAGCAACTTGATGCACTCTCAGAAAGGGTGGCAGAGAATCCTGCTGACACTCACCACCAGCTCACCGAACTGACAGATATGACGAAACACTTTCTGGACCTGCAGTACGACCTCCCCGCCAGTCAGCAGACAACACACGAATTGTTACAGATGCTGGCGGATCGAGACCTCGGTGCTACGCATGTTCGCGACGAATTAAGTAATGTTTTGTCACTCGCAGATGAAGTGAAGTTCGCTGGCCTTGATTTGAGTGTGGACGAACTGCAAACCGCGATTCAAACGGTTCGCCAAATTGTAACTGAGTTATCAAAACCGTTAGTCCCTGCGACAGCGATTCCGGAGGTTTCCTGATGTTTGACTCTCCCTTGTATTTTTTACTGCTGCTCACGCTGCCCTTCCTGGCGTGGCGTTTGTTTGCACCACAACGAAAATCAGCGGTTCGATTCAGTTCGCTGAAAATGGTGAAAGACCTTTCGCCGACAATCCGGCAACGACTCACCTGGTTACCTCGCCTGCTGACGTTGGCTGCCATCTTATTTATCATTCTGGGACTGGCCAGACCACGTGAAGGACGTGAGCAAAAAGTCACGACCAGTGAAGGGATTGCCATCGAAATGGTCGTTGACCGCAGCGGCAGTATGCAGGCCATGGATTTCAAGATCAATGACGAACATGTCGATCGTCTGACTGCGATTAAAAAAGTAGCCGGGGATTTTGTTGAGGGGAAAGAGGAGCTGGATGGTCGATTCAACGATCTCGTGGGGCTGATCACATTCGCAGGCTATGCCGATGGGATCACGCCGCCGACTTTGGACCACGCCCATCTTGTCTCGCAACTCAATCATACCCAGATCGTCACCAGTCGGAACGAAGACGGAACCGCGATCGGCGACGCCATTTCGCTGGCCGTAGAAAAGCTGAACGCACTTGATGCACGCAGCGACGAGAAGGTGAAAAGCAAAGTGATTATCTTACTCACGGACGGCGAAAATAACGCCGGCGTGGTCGAACCAATTCAGGCAGCGGAACTGGCCGAGACGCTGGGAATTAAAGTTTACACCATTGGCGTAGGAACCAAAGGAGAAGCACCGGTACCGGTCACCGACCCATTCAGCGGTAAGAAAGTCGTCCAGTGGATGCCCGTCAACATCGACGAAGCAACACTTCAGAAAGTCGCTGATCTGACTCACGGAAAATATTTTCGAGCGACCGATACCGACTCACTGGAAAAGATTTACGAAGAGATCGATGCCCTGGAAAAGACCAAAGTGGAAGCCCAACACTATACCGATTACCGCGAACTCGCAGTGCAACCATACCGGGCTGGCTCCCTCTATGTGCCCCCGCTGTTGTTGATCGCCTTCGGGCTGTTATTGGTACGGTTTGTGCTTGAACAAACATGGTTACGAGAGTTGAACTGAACATCGCGAAATCGCTCTAGAGAGAAATAATATTATGGATATTCAATTCGGCAATCCGACAAATATCGTTCTGCTGTTTGTGGCAGCAGGCAGCCTGTTACTTGCCGGCTATGCCGCTGTGGCAAAATACCGCGCTGTGAGACAATTTGCCTCTGCGAACATGACTGACAAACTGTTCTTATCGCCTCGTTCGCAAAAACACTGGATCTCTTCGATTCTGATGGTCAGCAGCCTGTGTTTACTGGCAGTTGCTTTGTGCGACATTCGTTGGGGAAAGACCGAACGCGAAGTTCCTCAAAAAGGAATTGAAGTGATGTTTTTACTCGATGTGTCGCGCAGCATGCTTGCGGAAGATGTTTCGCCCAGCCGACTCGATCGAGCGAAACAACAGATCAAAGACATGGTCGATGAGATGTCCGGAGACCGCGTCGGTTTATTTGTCTTCGCCGGTGCGACACGGCACTCGGTACCTTTAACCAGCCACTATGAAGACTTCAAGCAGACCCTGGATGCTGTCGGGCCTCAGAGTGTTCGACGCGGCGGCTCATTACTCGGCGATGCGATCAGGGCGGCGACATCCGGATTCATCAATAAAACGAACGACCACAAAGCCATTGTCGTTTTTACAGATGGAGAAGACCAGGAGAGTAAACCAGTGGAAGCCGCCAAAGAGGCCTTCACAAAACAGGGCATCCGCATTTTCACCGTGGGTCTGGGAGATATGGATCAGGGAGCCCGCATCCCGGAAACAGAACAAGGCAGTCATCAATTTGTTGAATATCAGGGTCAGCAGGTCTGGTCAAAAATGAACGGTACCATCCTCAGACAAATCGCTACCGACAGCAACGGCGCTTACATTCCCGCCGGCACCAAACGGGTCGACATGGCTGCGGTTTATCACAACTACGTGGCGAACATCGAACAGACCGAGTTTGAAACAGCAACCATCAGTTCCTACATACCACGTTTTCAGTGGTTTGCACTGCCGGCCCTCCTGCTCCTGTTACTGGAAGTACTCATTTCAACAGCCCGGGGTAAAGTGAAGTCACCAACGGCAATGCCGACTCCGGATGCGAAGAAGAACGCTACGAAGGAAAAGAACGCCGTCCCCAAAAGTGCGGTGGCTGCCCTCTTGGTCCTGGTCACGCTGTTGATGTCGACAGGCACACTCAGCGCCGCTGAGGCAAACATTCCCGCTGAACGGCTCAGTGCAACGCAGATTAACACGGCGAATCAACTCGTGAGAGAGGGAAAGTTCGACAAGGCGCTCGAGCAATATCAACAGATTGAACCCACTCCTAACGACCAGACAGAATTGAATTATAACGAAGCTGTGACATTGTACCGTCAAGGTAATATGGAACAGGCAGCAGAGAAGTTTACCTCAGTCGCAGGGGATGCTGACACCAGCATCGCAGCCCGCGCGCGGTATAACCTCGGAAACTGTCATTACGCGACTGGCGTGCAACTTGCGGAAAAGGACAAGCCCGCTGCCCTTGAACAATTGAAAACCGCCATTGAGCATTACCGCGGTGCCTTACGAGGTAACCCGGATAACACCGATGCCCGCGCCAACATCGAGCTCGCCGCTCAGTTGATCAAAGATCTGGAGGAACAGCAAAAAGATCAACAGAATAAGGAACAGCAGAAAGACGAACAGAAAGACGAACAGAAAGATCAACAAAAAGATCAACAAAAAGATCAACAAAAAGATCAGCAGAAAAACCAACAGAAGCCAAACGAAAGCCAAGAACAGAAGTCTGGTGAGCAGCAGAAACAGGACCAGCGATCAGAGCAGAATCAAAAACCGTCTGAACAATCCGAGCAACAGAAATCGGAATCCGAACAACAACAACAACAACAACAACAACAACAACAACAACAAGGATCAAAGGAAGAGTCTCAAGAGAAACCCCAAGAGCCGCAATCTGGTGAAGAACAAAACCCATCAGAGAAGCCTGGTTCTGAGAATCAGCAAATGCAGCCCCAGTCACAACAATCCAAAGGGGCACAACAGTCGCCACAGACTCCTGAACCAGGCGAGTCTGAAGACAAAGCAGAACAGGACAAGAAACCGCTCCCCTCGGGAGAACTCACTGCGGATCAGGCTCAGCCACCGAAAGAGAATGAGAAGAGTGGATACGCTATTGCTGATCCCAATCAGAAACCTGGTTTAATGAATAAGGAAGAAGCGCTGAAGTTGCTGCAATCGGTACGCGACCGCAACATGCTGCGTCGATTCCGACAACAGCAACTCGAAAAATCACGACAAATCCACGTTGACCGTAACTGGTAATTTCGACTTTAGATACTGGAAGAATCATGTTTCATTCAAACAATTATCTTCAATCCATTCTGGCCGTCATCATTCTCGGAATTGCAGGCAGTTCTGCGTACGCCGGTGATGTGTCGATGAGTCTCTCTTCTCGCGAAGCCTATGTCGGCTCGCCGATTCAGATGCAGATCTCGATCAACAATGCCAGCGATTACGAACAGCCCGTTTTACCACAAATTGACGGGGTCGAAGTGCGTTCAGCCGGAGCACCATCGCAAAGTTCGCAAGTAACGATCATCAACGGTCGCCGGACCGAAAGTCGGAGTGTGGTTCTGCGTTATCTGATCACGCCGCGTCGCGCAGGTACGTTCGAGATCCCTGCCCTGACATTCAAGGTCGATGGAAACAGCGTAGAGACCAAACCATTCAGGTTTGTCGCCACAAAAAGCGAAACCGGCGATCTGTTGTATGTCGAGCTGGCAGGAAAAAAAGATAAGGTCTTTGTGGGACAACCGCTCGAGATGACACTCAAGATTTATATCAAACCGTATCGCGATCAGAAACACGAGCTCACTCTTTCTGAAGGAGATATGTGGAATATGATTTCAGATCATACCAGGTGGGGTTCTTTTCAGAAACGCATTGAAGAAATAGCAAACAACCGTCAACGTCCCAGCGGAAAAGAAGTTTTGCGCAAAGACGATCAAGGTGGAGAACGGGCCTATTACATGTACGAGATTGACGCTCAGGTCTACCCCACGAAAGCTGGCAAAATTTCCGGGGATGATATCCAGATCGTTGTCAACTATCCCACGGCCCTGGGACGCTCGCGCGATCCGTTCGATAGTTTCTTTGAAGACAGTCCGTTCGGTGGAAGTTTTATGTCATCTCCCTTCAGCAATCGGTTAACAGTCACGGCTTCGAGGCCTGTGGTTGCAGAGGCCGCCGTAGATACCACCGAAGTGTTACCGGTACCTGCACAAGGCCGCCCTCTGGATTATCGAGGAGCGGTCGGGCAGTATCAGATTGTTGCCCAGGCATCACCCGTCGATGTGAATGCAGGCGATCCGATTACGCTCAATCTTGGTATCATTGGCACGGGCCCCATGGAACTGGTACAGGCTCCGCCTTTGTCAGAGTTGCCGGAGTTAAAACAGTTCAAGGTCTCGAATCAGCCACTGGCAGGCTACGTCAAAGATGACAGTAAGGTCTTCTCGACAACAATTCGTCCTCGCCAGGCAGGCATTACCATGATCCCCGCGATCCCATTCAGTTTCTTTAATCCCGAAACCGAACAGTTTGAAACCGTACACTCAGACCCCATTGCGATCACCGTGGAAAAAGCCGAGTCGTTGGCACTGGACGCCATTGTGGGAGCGAAAGGCACTCACTCGAAAGTACAGAACAAAACGCAAAGTACAGCTGCACTTGAGCCAAGTTTTATCAATATTGATACCTTGAGCGCACTCACTTCTCAAGAACCACAAACTGCCTGGAGCTGGTGGTGGTTGTCTGTGGTTCTGCCTCCGGTGCTCTGGGTCATTACCCTGGCAACCCGATACCGTCGTTGGTTTGCCGAACGTATGCCATCTCTGCGATCTCCCCGGAATCGTTGTTTCAATCAGATCTCATCTGCGGGGGATCAAGCTGCAATCGCTGATGCTTTACTGAGATACATGCGAAAATTGTTTCCTGCGAGAGAGTCATCAGGAACCGCAGACAGTTCAAACGAGTCTGCTCCCACCATCGGGGCGATGCGTGCTGCGGGATTCTACGAACTGGCAGCGGAAGCAGAATTATTGATGGAGCAACTCAGCCACAGCCAGGATTCGTATGGATCCAGGGTTGACATCGAAGAGCAAAGAGCAGCGGCAATAGAGCTGGTAAACCGACTTACCACCCGCATGCAGTCACAGTCAAAACGACAGATCCGTCGTTCCCCTGCGACCCGAGGCAGAAATTCGAAACGCACGAAAATTGCTCAATCTTTCGTTTTGCTGTTGGGGTTGGCATCGATGTCAACGACAGTGATGGCGAACGAAACCACTGCGACAGCACCAGTGTCCGCGTCACAAGTTTTGCTCAGTCAGGAACAGCGCGAGATGATTTTGAAAGATGCAAATGAGTCATATCGCGAAGGACTTGCTCTTGCCAAAACAGATGTGGTCGATGCGAAAGATCTGTTCCTACAAGCTGCGAATCAGTATCAGATGCTGGTTAACGCCGGAATCTCGAATGCCAGTCTGTACTTTAATCTTGGCAATGCGTACCTGCAATCCGATCAACTCGGTCGCGCGATTGCGAATTACGAACGTGCACTGAAATTAGAGCCGGATAATCGGCAGTTCCAGGCAAACCTTAACGCAGCCCAAGCAATGGTCCAAACTGCAAATACGCCTCAGGAAGTTACTGGTCCCGACAGGAATCTGCTGCTAAAATTAGAAAACGCGAATTCGATCCTGGTCAAAACAGTTGGTTCACAGGTCATTATCATGGTACTTGTGTTTTCATCATTTGCATTTTGGGGACTTGTGATCTGGCGAACAATGGGCTACAAGCTGTCTTTATGGAAATGCGCCACATTGCCCGGATTGCTGTTAATGATCAGCCTGGTTTCAATTTACTTACATGCAGAAAATACCGTTCAGCAGGGAAATGCGGTCATTGTTGAACAACATTTACAATTACATGCGGGAGACGGAGAACAATTCACGGAAGTCGCCGTATTGGATTCCGCTGAAGGTCATCGAGTACAAACCCTGGCCCACCGAGGATCGTGGACACAGATCCAAACCGGGCGAGGTCAGATCGGCTGGGTTCCCGATCGTGTACTCGAACTGCTTTGATGCTTGTAGAAATGAGAATTCGTAGACCTTTCAGCCCATTCCATGAACGCCTCCCATCAGGAATCACATGAATGAAACTGGCAGCCAAACTGATTCTGATATTCATGGTGGGGGTCCTGGGGATCGTCGCGCTGTTCTCCTGGCAAATCGTAAGACAGCAGCGTGAGTGGTCTCAGCAATCAAATGCAGAGAGTGCCGTCGATCTGGTGAATGCCCTGAAACCTACAATTGAACAGGCTTATCGAGACGGCGGTACGGTGCAGATTCAGCAGGCGATTGAAGTCACTAAACGAACGACTTCCGGTTCTGCGATGCGTTGGATCGACCCGGAGAAACCTGACGCTGTTCAACAGATCCCCGATGCGGGCGCCGTAGATACGGAAACACGTTCTCGCAGCATTTCGCGTATTTCGATTTCAGACAAAGACGGAGAAACAAAGCAGTTCACGTATGTGCCACTCACTCTTCCCGGAGACGTTACTGGAGCAGTCGAAGTTGCCAAACCGCTGCTGAATTCTGAGGCGAATATTCGCCGCTCATTTCAAGCCTCGGCGTTGTTATTGATCGGAGTCACACTTCTTTCCGGTTTTGTGATCTACTGGGGCGGCCTGAAGCTCATTGCCAGTCCGCTACGAAAGTTGATCAAACAAGTCGAACAGATCGGTGAGGGAGAATTCGGTCATCCTCCCGCGATCACTTCTAATGACGAGTTTGGTCAACTTGCATTCGCAATCAGTCAGATGAGTAGTCGTTTGCAGCAACAGCGAGAGACGATTGAAGCAGAGACCAAAACGAGGCTGCAAACACAACAGCAACTTCGTCATATCGATCGGCTGGGAACAGTCGGTACTCTGGCTGCCGGTGTAGCCCATGAGTTGGGCACACCACTGAATGTGGTTTCAGGGCGTGCCGGTCTGATTTCCAGCGGTCAACTCTCCGCAGCAGATGTCAGTTCAAGTGCGCAGACGATTCAAAAAGAAGCCGAGCGTATGACCGCCATCATTCGCCAACTGCTCGACTTTGCTCGCCGCACAGGAACAGAGCATGCGTCGATTAATCTCATCCAACTTGCTCGTCAAACGTGCGAACTGATGCAACCACTGGCAAAGAAAGCGCATGTGAATTTAACCGTAAACGCTGATGAGAACTTATCAGTGACAACGGTAGGAGATACCGGTCAACTCCAGCAGGTAATCACCAACCTCATCAGTAACGCAATCCAATCGATTCCTGACGGCGGCAAGATTATGATTAAAGTGCATTCAGAGCAAATTCAACCACCGGCGATTATTGAATCACAGCATAAACACTTTGCCTGTCTGGAAGTGATCGATACCGGAATCGGTATGACCGATACCGAAACGGAGCATGTATTTGAACCATTCTATACGACGAAAGATGTGGGCGAAGGAACTGGCCTGGGGCTTTCGATTGCGTACGGGATTGTGCGTGAACATGGCGGGTGGATTGATGTCGCAAGCGAGAAAAATCAAGGTTCGACATTTCGTGTGTGGTTGCCGATAGACGATCAGAAAGATCTGCAATGAACGAAAACTCTGACATTCCGCGAATTCTGGTGATTGACGATGAGCAGTCAATGTGCGAACTCATCGAGACCGATTTGCGACTACGGGGCATGCATGTCGACTGGTTCACCGATGCCAGGCAGGCCATTACTGCGATCGATCAAAATAACTACGATGTTGTATTGACCGACATTCGTATGCCGGGGACGACGGGACTACAGCTCTGTCAACAACTGACCGAATTTCGGCCGGACATACCTGTGGTTCTGATGACGGCCTTTGGGAGTCTGGAAACCGCGGTCTCCGCCATGCGGGCGGGAGCTTATGATTTCATCACCAAGCCGATTGAAATGGATCTCCTGGCGATCACGGTCCGCCGAGCCATCGATCACCACCGGCTCACAGAACAGGTACGGTTGTTAAAAGAGTCCACTCAACCTGTCCGTTCTTTCGGAGACATGATCGGTAATAGCCCTGCGATGCAGGCTTTGTACGACCAACTCGAACGCATTGCCGCTTCTGACGCAGGTGTGTTGATCATCGGAGAAAGTGGCACTGGCAAGGAACTGGTCTCGAGATGCATCCATGCACATTCGCGCCGGGCAAACAATCCTTTTGTAGCAATCAACTGTGCTGCTCTCTCCGAATCCCTGTTAGAGAGTGAATTGTTCGGGCATGTCAAAGGCGCATTCACGGATGCCCGAAGTGAACGCCGCGGTTTATTCCTGGAAGCTAACGACGGCACCCTGCTGCTCGATGAAATGGGCGAAATGCCAATGTCGATGCAGGTCAAACTGTTGCGAACGTTAGAAGAACGCGTAGTCCGACCGGTCGGATCAGACAAGGAAACACCGTTCGATGTGCGTGTCATCTGTGCTACCAATCGCGATCTTGAAGCGGCGGTTGCCGACGAAAAATTCCGGGAAGACTTGTACTACCGCATTAACGTGATCGGATTGCACTTACCGCCACTGCGCTCGCGCGGGACCGACATTTTACGCCTGGCAGAGTACTTTCTGAAACAGTTTTCGACAGCCGAAAACAAACAGGTAACTGAGCTGGCAGAGGGCGTGGCAGAGAAGTTGCTCAAGTACCACTGGCCCGGTAACATTCGCGAGTTACGAAACGTGATGGAACGCGCAGTCGCATTAACACGTCACGATAAAATTACCGCCGCCGACTTGCCTGAAAAGATCACGACCTATCAGAGCAATCAAATCCTGATCGATGGCCTTGATCCTGACGAACTCGTCTCGCTGGAAGAGCTCGAACGCCGCTACATCACCCATGTACTGGAAGCCACCGGCGGCAACCAGACCCAGGCTGCCCGCATCCTCGGCCTCGACCGAAAAACCATCTATCGCAAACTCAAGCAAACTGATTTCGAATAAGGTAACTCTCCTTTCGTTAAGACCCGGTCGGTTCCAAAAGTGTCCCGATATCAAATTCGGCCCAGAAAAAAATGGAGTGATGAACTCCAATCATCTAATACTGTCGCAGGTTGTGATTCACTCTCAGTAGTACAGTAGTCGTCACAAATTTTGACCGAAAAGAAGTCACATCCCCAAAGTATTTCACCTTGTCGATAGACAGACTTCAAGACAGTCACTGCCTCTCTTAATGTCCTGTTAATTTTCGACTTGACCGAATCGCGCAGATCATGATCATCATGCGGAGATAAAGTCGGGCGCGCGAGTGAGCACTACTGGTTCAGTTGAGATTCCTGTCCCACTGAGAAAATCAGCATGATTAAAACCGCTCGTTTCAGCACGATTTTCCAAACCACTGCTCCGATGCACCTCAGTTTTCAAACGACATCGCAACGCTTCATTTAGCATTCCTGGAACATGACAAGACCATCCTGGGGGATCACATGACATTCCCGGAGAAAATACGCAACGCCCCCTTGACTCCCCCACGCTGTTCGCAAAAATCCATTTCACAACCATGATACTCTCTCCTGATGGAGGGGCGAGTCGATGTGCTCACCCGCCTCGCGACACTCAATCCCAAATCACCGCCTCAATGGAACCCAAACGGTCCCCAAAAGTTGAGCGGATCGGCGCTAGCTGCCGTTTGAACTTCCAGCAGCAAGCCGAAGCCCCCCCGGCAAACTAATCTTACCCGATATCACCAGTACCAGCTCAGATGAACATTCTGCAGGAATCCCGATACTCCCACATCAGTCCTTTTTTTACGAGATGAAGCCTGCCGCAAGGACAAATGGGTGCTTTCCAGGGAGCGCCGGATAGCGTGTGAGAAAGTAAAGGGTCAGGATTGAATGGCACTGCCTGTTGTAGCGTAACAGTTTGCGTTCATACGATTGCCTTCCGTTGTTGATGGTAATGGTATCTTGGTTGCTTCAGCAAAGCCAGCACTTTGGTGCGGCGTTTATTGGCTCTGGGTTCTGTTCGACCAGTGCGATGCCCCACACGTTCGCTGCTGGGGACCTGTTGTCCGAGTGCAACCAACTCATCCGTGAGCTTCGTGACGGCTCCCAACAACCAACTGGCAGCCAGCATCTGTTGCGTGGTGGCAAACGAGAGGGAACGCGGATCACGGTCTGTTGAGAGACTGCTTTGCAGCATTTTGAACCGAATCAGATTGTACGCCAGCAGGCACGACCAGAGTTCGGTGAGCACCATGTCCGGAGACTTCGCACGCAGAATATCCATACCCAGCGAACACTTGATGCTGCGAATATCCAGTTCGATCAGCCAGCGGCTTTGATACATGGCGGCGATCCAGCGCGCCGGGGATGCTTTCCGATCTGTGATGCTGGTGGCAATCGTAAACGTTTTGGCGCGATACCCCGGCTGATTGGTCTGCACATCGACCAGACGCAGAGTGAGCGTCAGCGGTTGTTGCCAGAATTCCTGACGGGGCATCCAGTCAGGACGTTGCAATGGTCGTGACCAGGTCACCAGTCGCTCCCGTTTGCTCAGCCGCCGTGCGTTCTGGGGATGATCGTCACGCAGGTGATGATTCTTCATCAAAACCTGCACGCCCCGCGCACGGCACGCACTCACCAGCCAGTACGTGCAGTAATACGAGTCTGCCACCAGGGTATCTCCCGGTCGGAGTGCATCCAGCATTTGCCAGAACAGGGCCGTTTCGCCACTGCCTTTTCCGCTGTAAGGCCCGCTCACTAGATCCACCAGCAGTCCGGTTGTCATCGAGATCAGAGAAACGCAGCGTAGAACGGGGAACCCGAGCCCCGGTTTCTGAGTCGGGTTCTGTGGATAGGCACGCTGATTCTTGGGAGTATCGGCGGCCGTGAGGGTGAAGCCATCAACCAGCAGAATGCGACCGCCGGTGCTCCGTGATTTCATATCAGCGATGCTGGAAGGACTGAGGCGTGCCGCCGACTGCTCTCTGGTCTGGACACGATTCTGATCACAGGCCGCTTCCGCATCAGCGGCAATTTGTTGGACAATGTCTCGAATGACGATAAACGGGATTTTGAGTCGCGCACGACAATAAGCACTGGTATTCGTACTGCAAACCCGTCGGCCCAGCGCGGCACACAGGTTGGCAACACGGATCACGGCCGCTTTACAGCTGCGTTGCTCGCCGGAAAAGAAGACCTGAGAAATTAAGGCCCAGAGCGTGATTGCGGGAGAGTAAACGTCATCCTCGCCGGAACCAAAATTGATTTCGTGTTCATCAAAGACCTGCTGCCAGCGCTGATCGTTGATTACATCAGATAGCGGAAGCGAAGCATTTTGCATCATCGAGCGGTTGAAAAGAGAAAATGATGCTGCATTCGAATGGGAAGCTGGTATAAATGGCATAGAACCTTCCTTGGTCAAATGTCTTCATACACCACCCAAGGAAGGCCTTGCCAGAACGCAGCATAATGCCAGGAGAGGTTTTGCCAAACACAATTTCCAGCGAACTGGCAAAAAATCAGAAAATTAAAACCGTGACTGCGTCACGCCGAAAGCGTTGCGCAAACACAAACTCAAAAAACAGCGGCAGTGCCATTCGGGTCAGGATTGGATTCCTAGTTTCTTTAAACAGAAAATCATTCCCAGATAGAGCCCAATCATCACCACAGTCGAAATTCCGAAGCTGGCAGTGAAGCCGACTCCCTTTTTCAACAAAAATGGCAGGAGTAGAAAGAAGGAGAGTGACGGCAGTACCAGCCAGAAGATGCTTCGGGACAGCTCAGAAACTTTTTCGGCGCTTCCTGTGTCGATATAGAGCCAGATCAATCCCAGGAAGGAGACGAGCGGTAGAGAGGCAAGTACACCACCTAACAGAGAGCTACGTTTGGAGATTTCGGAGACCGCCACTACCAGCACTGCTGTCAGAGCCACTTTCAAGAAATAATACATTCTTCGTCCCCATCCTCACTGTAGATGATTCGAATTAGATCATGTATGTCTCTGTCCCTTTTGGTCACCGCTTGAGTGAATCCTCAAAGCGATGACCACTAGGGAGACTCGTTAAACAGGCGGATGAATTATTCCTGGAATTCACCCTGAGATGGTTTACCATCAATTTCGCCCAGTACGGTTCCGGCGAAGTCAGCAACGTTTCCGATGCCGGGATCGGTCCCGACAAATTTGGCTGCTTTTCCGTCTGCCTCGTCCTGAGGGAGCATCTTGACGGTCATGGGAGGCACGACTTTGCCTTCTGCCGTCTTCGTTTCTTTGATTGACAGTGTCAGTTCTTTCGCGGCAACCGGTCCAGGCGATTTCTCATCTGCTCCCAGAAACAGAATCGTGCACTCATGCTTTGGGTGATCCACTGTGAATTCCGCATGGTACTTACCCAGATCAAAGACAACCCCGCCATTCGGGCCTGTCCCATGCGAATGAGCATCTCCATGACTCTCTTCTGTCTGTGCTGCTGGCGGTGGAGTTGTCTCCTTCGGAGCAGAGTCTGTGCTGCCTTTATCTGCACAGCCTGTCACAATCAGAGCAGCGAACAGTAAGCCAGAGATTTTCAAGTTCATCATTTTGTTTTCCTTTTCTTTAGAGAAATCAATCAAGAGTGTTGTTGTGTGACAGCCCGCAGCAGTTCTTCGTCAGAACTTTCACTACGAACCAGGCGTTTGGCATCCTTGCCTGAGAATTTCCAGAACAATCCGGGGTGAATAAAAAATTCACAGAAGGTGGATGTCACCAGCCCTCCCAGTATGACGGTCGCTACGGGATAGAGAATTTCCAGTCCCGGTTTATTTCCGCCCACCACCAGCGGAATCAAGGCGATCCCGGCGGTCAATGCGGTCATCAGCACCGGAGCCAGCCGTTCCAAGCTGCCCCGCAGTACCATCTGGGGAGAGAATGCTTCTCCCTCTTCTTCCATTAGATGGAAATAGTGCGTTACCAGCAAAATTCCATTACGGACGGCAATCCCCCCCAGGGATACAAAGCCCACCATGCTGGCGACCGTCAGGGTCTGGTTGGTTAAAACCAGTGCGAAGACACCTCCGATGAACGCTGTAGGAATGGCGTTTAAGATCTGAAACGTAATCCGGGCAGACGGATAGAGCATCATCAGCACGATAAAGATACCGGCAACAGAGACGGCAGCTAGAATCGTGATCAGGAATGTTGCAGAGCGTTGCGCTTCAAACTGCCCCCCGAACTCCACAAAATAGCCGGTAGGCAGGGTGACCTGTTCGCGGACCTGTTTTTCGATCTCAACCACGGTACTGGCCAGATCTCGTCCCGACACATTGCAACGAATCGTCTGTCGTCTGCGGACATTTTCCCGGTTGATCAGGTTCGGCCCACTGGCGGAGCCGGGGAAGTCAGCCAGTTCCCGCAAACGGATCTGTCCTCTGCCATCGGGGAGTTCCAGCCGCAGTTCCCCCAGATTGTATGGATCGGAACGATATTGTTCGTTAAGTTTGATGATCAAGTCAAACCGACGCTGGCCTTCCAGGACCTGAGAAACCGCTTCCCCCTTCAGGGCTGTTTCCACAAACCGGGCGACATATTCACGGCTCAATCCGAAATATGCCAGTTCGTCTGGCTTCAGAACGACATGCAGTTCATCGACCCGTTCCTGTGGATCGATAATGGGCGGTGTTACACCGGGAATATCGGTGATCGCATCACGGACATCTCCCGCCAGTTCGCGGAGTTTATCGAGATCATCTCCATACAGTTTGATACCGACCTGGGCCTTGACCCCGGACAGCATATGACTGATGAGATGAGACAGCGGCTGCTCCGCCTCGATCCCGACTCCGGGAACATTCGTTTCCAGATTAGAGAGTAACGTCTCCAGAAACTCATCACGATCGTAGTTCGCCTCCGGATTCATTGTCAGAATATACTCTCCCACATTTACCGGTTGAGCATGTTCATCCAGTTCGGCCCGTCCGGTCCGGCGGAAAAAGTGTAAAATCGGCTCCTGAGGCTTGTCTTCGGATTTCTGCATTTTGACCAACTGGGCATCGATCAGTGAAGAGGCTTCATTCGAAGCTTTCAAAGAAGACCCTCCCGGCAGGGTAACGTTGATCTGTACGCTCCCTTCATCGAATTTCGGCAGGAAGTCAGCTCCCAGTTTGGAAAGTTCCCAGACACTGACGCCGACCAGTGCCCAGGTCAGCAACAGCAGGACAGCAGCATGCCGCATGCTAAACCGGATCAGATATCCGGCACCCCACTTCAGAACCCGCAGCAAACGCCCATCCTGATGCTCGTGGGTCGCCTTGGCCTGGGGCAGCAGATAGAAAGACAATACGGGGGTCACCGTCAGCGAGACCAGCAGCGAGGCCAGAATCGAAACAATATAAGCCACTCCCAGGGGAACGAACAGACGCCCTTCGACTCCCGACAGGGCAAACAGGGGCATGAAGGCCAGCACCACAACGGCGGTACCAAAGATAATCGCAGAACGAATTTCCCGGCTGGCCTCATACACGACGACAATGGCGGGCTTCGGATCAGGGCTCAGGTTATTTTCTCCCAAGCGACGGAAAATATTTTCCACATCCACAATCGCATCGTCAACGAGTTCACCAATCGCAACTGCAATCCCTCCCAGGGTCATCACATTGATCGAGAGTTCGGTGCCCGTGAGTATTCCGACAATCCGAAAAACAAGGGTTGTGATCACCAGTGATAACGGAATTGCGGTGAGTGTAATGAACGTCGTCCGCAGATTCAGCAGAAACAGAAACAGCACGATTACCACGAGTACTGCACCAATCACCAGGGCTTCTTCTACATAGTAAATCCCCCGGTCAATAAAGCTTTTGAGCTTGAACAGCTTCGTGTTGATCACGATGTCGGCAGGCAGTGATGTTTCCGCATCATGTAGAGCCGCCATCACATCATCAGTCAGCTTTCTGGTATCGGCATGCGGCTGTTTGACGATCGTAATCACCACGCCCGCGTGTCCATCGATACTGGCATCTCCCCGCTTTGGCGCAGGGCCTTCGACGATTTCTGCCACGTTCTCAAGTAGGACAGCACGATCACCGTTCATTTTAATCGGAGCTTTACGAAGTTCATCCAGTACTTCATTCGTAATTGCCCCCAGCCGACCAATGATCCGCACAGAACGTTCGGTCTGGCCACTGAGGATAAATCCGCCGCTGGCATTCAGGTTATTTGATTGAACGGCCTCCTCGACATCCTGCAGCGAAACATTGTATTCCTGTAATTTAATGGGGTCGACCAGAACCTGGTACTGCTTTTTATCGCCTCCCATGACAATGACTTCTGCGATGCCGGTTAATTTGAGCAAACGCGGCCTGATCAACCAGTCGGCCGTGGTACGCAGGTCCATTCGTTCTTCGAGGGGAGTCGGAAAAACGACGTCATAGGAACGTTTATTCCAGACAAAAGAAACATTTCGTCCGAGATCTTTCGGTTTCCAATTGGAATTCCGGACCTCTATTTTCTGCCACAGACCGGGATCGTTGCGCTCTACCGGATTCCACACCGTCAGTACAGGTTTTCCCTCTTGTTCGGTACGTTCCGCCAGTAGGCCAGTCTGTCCAATCGGGGTCAGCGTTCCCCCTTGTGGTCCTTTGCGGCGATGGATTCCCACATGCAGAATTTGCCCCATGATCGAAGCCTGCGGTGTCATAATCGGGCGGATGCCAGGCGGCATGGGCACATTCGCCAGGCGTTCCGAGACAATCTGACGGGCGTAGCGAGGTTCGGTCTGCCAGCTGAATTCAATGTAGATCACGTTCATGCCCTGGCTGGACTGGCTGCGAACATCTTCGACCCCGTTCGCTCCCAGAATCGCTGTTTCAATGGGATAAGTGACCAGAGTTTCAACCTCTTCAGACGACATGCCAGGGCACTCCGTCAGAATCACTACGCGCGGGCGATCGAGGTCGGGAAAAACGTCGATCGGCAATGTGGTGGTCAGGTAACCGCCGTAAGCCAGGATGACAACACAGGCAGCCAGCACCAGTGTGCGATGAGTCAACGAAAGTCGGATAATGGAATTGAGCACAGCGTTCCCCTATTTCCCTTCATCTTCGTTTTTGTGGAGACTGCCGTCTGCATGAATGTGGTAGCCTTCTGGCAAATCATCCCCGGAAGACGACTTCAGCATGCGGTTCAATTGTTCGGCAGATCCCTGGACCACAAATGAACCGGGCGTGAGCGAGCCATCGTTGGCAATAACCGTATGACGCCGATCCCGCTCCAGGACACGCACCGGTTTACGGTAGAAGGTATTCACATTCTGGATGAAGACGTAAGCCTCCGCACCTTCACGGGCAACGGCATCAGCCGGAAGCACGAACACGTTGTCCAGTTTTTCCACCCGGATCAACAGCCGCACTTTCTGGCCGGGACGAAAACGCCAGAGTACCTGAATCTGTCCATTCTGCTTTAAAAGACGGGACTGATTTTCCAATGGCAGACGAAAGGCGAAAGTACGGTTCACGGGATCGATGACATTCATCAGCTTGTGAATCAGAAAAACCTGATTGTGAGCGGGCCAGTCACTCGCTGCGTGTTCCTGAAAATCGACTTCGACCGGCCAGCCCTCTCTCACGTTGCGCTCCAGCAGTTGTGTTTCGTTCCGAAAGGCGCGTCCTTCAATCGCCAGCAGACGATGGTTTGCCAGCAGGCACAACGTCTGCCCCGTTTTCACCTGCTGTCCCAGATCGACCTCACATTCCTGGACCTCGAATGTAGGAGGTGTTTTCAGTTTGACTTCTTTACCTGATGTTTTCATGACAACGGACGCATCCAGTGGCTTGGATTTTGACATGCGATCGGGAACCAGGATATCCAGATCCTGAATAAAATTACCGCTGGCAATTTCCTGCAACTGCTGCTGGCTGAACCCCCGACTGCGCAGTTCCTGCTGGTAGCCCTTGATGGCCACCTTCAAGCGGGTAATATCATTGGCCGCCTCGATGATCCGGGATTCAGGAATCGCGCCCCTGGAGGATTCCAGGCGTTTTCTCTTTCTCTCCGCCAGCACGAGATTCTGGGTATCTTTGAACAGATTGGTCTGAGTCTGCAGCAAAGTTTCACTGAGAATACGAATCGTGTAGAGCACATCACCCGGTCGAACCGTATCGCCCGGAAAGTAGTTCATTTTCTCTACGACCCCATTGACGGGTGAAATCACACTCTGGTCACTGCGTCCTGGACGATCCACGATCATTCCCGGGACCTGGAGCGTTTTCCAATAGGTCTCGGGAAAAATTGATTTCACTTTCAACTCCAGATTGGCAATTGCCTGGTCTGAGAGGACGATCTTTTGCTGATCCGAACTTTTTTTGCCCTCTGCTTTTTTCGATGCAGCGCCCACATTTTTCGATTGACCAGCCTGATTTGGATCCAGTAGCGGCAACCAGTGATCGCGCAAGATAAAACTGGCAGCAATCAAAACAAAGATTGTGATTCCCAGAACAGGCTTCAACGATTGAAGAAGTACCTTCATAACGGTCCCTTTAAATACCGAAAATCGGGATTTTGAAAATCCAACTCATCAGCTCCGCCGTGATCAGAAAAAACGCATTCTGACCATCCCATGGACACAAAGCTTGATGAACGATTCGCAGCTTCGCTGGAAAATCAGTACCAGCATGCAATAAAAATTTCTTCGACGCCAATAGAGACAGCAGGGCAGCAGCATGTCAGTTCAGAGACTGCCTGCAAGAAAAGCGCACGCTTAGTTCAGAAAAGCGTGATGGCGGAGAAAGAGCGGGGATTCGGCCCCGGGAGGTGCGCAATCCTGCCTGCTCAATTCAGGAGTAGCCGCCGATAATGAGCAGGCCAGCGCATCGACTTCGATCGCATTCCAGTGAAAGGACAACACCAGTTCTGTTCCCAGCAATGAACGCGAACTCGATGTCAGGTCCGTACTGTTGAGGTAGATGGCAGAAGATTCATGGTCAAAGGGAAAGTCGACCTGAGAAGAATCAGGCTTGTCATGATCCGTATGCGAGTGCCCCTCATGTTTATGAGAGTGAGTCCCATGTGAATGCGAATGCTGTTCGTCAGCCTCAGGTGAGCTGACATGAATATGAACGCGCAAATCATGCCCTGCAGGCTGGTTACTTGCATGCAAATGCCCGAATGAGACTGACTGGGTCAGTAACACAAAGGGGATCAGTAATAGGGACAGGATTCTTCTTAGCATATCCACTGTTTCGGTAGAAAGTCACAGATTGTTGAGGTTATTCTAACGCTCGATTGGTTAATGTCCAGACACCAAATATTAAAACCACACAGACAACATATACATACAGTCCCTACCCTGCTTCTATCATTTCTAACAAAATCATCATTTTTTAAAACCTCCTGTTAGACAAAGACTAGACCCCAAAAACGTTCTGACAGGTCTTCTTATGCTGACGCGCCCCTGAATGATTCGTTTCACAAGCGAGCAGCCTCAATCTTCTAGTGAGATCGTTATGACTACCACGAAGCGTCAAATTTCTCGTTTCCTTGCAGCAAATTTGAAGATCTGGCGGTTGTGTCTCTGATAACTCAATGCTGTGTGATTATGCCCCGGATTCCAATAACATTTTAAGCACTTAGAGCCCTCTATAATGGAACCGCCTTGTATCAAGTCCTGAAATCAGGTCTTTAATGGTCGATGTAGACAAATCAGAAAACGAGAGGTAGAATTATATCAATCAATGATCTCTATCTACACAAAATCTATCTCCCACCAAATCGAGCGTCATTGGACGTTGTGAGATCCTCCCTGGAGTTGTTAATGCTTAACATTTTTGATGCTTCTTCCAACAAGTTCTGCAATCAGGTGTCGCGGCGGAATTTCATTAAAATCGGAGCGTTTGGTCTGGGTGGGCTGAGCTTACCGAATCTACTCAAAGCCGAACAACAATCAAGTAAAGCCAATTCTCATAAATCGATCATCATGATCTATCTGCCGGGCGGACCGCCGCATCAGGACATGTATGATCTTAAGTTAGACGCGCCCACTGAAATCCGCGGCGAATTCAATCCCATCTCAACCAATGTTCCTGACATTCACATTTGCGAACACCTCCCCAGACTGGCACGGATTTCCGATAAATGTATTTTTGTGAATTCGCTCGTCGGTTCGATCGGCCAACACGCCTCATTTCAATGTATGACCGGACACAGTGACCGAAACCAGCCAGCCGGCGGTTGGCCCGAGTTGGGTTCTGCTCTGTCACACTTAAAAGGCAATCCACGGGCAACCTCACCCGCTTATGTGAATCTTTCGCCTAAAATGCAGCACACCCCCTATAACTTTGGGAAAAACAGCTTTCTGGGAATGTCGCATACTCCTTTCAATCCGAATGGCGAAATGAAGGGCGATATGACGCTCAATGGCATTACCTTAGATCGCCTGCAGGATCGCAAAAGTCTGCTGCGTAGTTTTGATCAATTCAGGCGTGATGCCGATGCCAGTGGTGCGATGCAAGGGCTCGATTCCTTCAACGAACAGGCCTTTGGTGTTCTGACCTCGGGGCGATTGGTAGAGGCGCTTGATGTTTCAAAAGAAGATCCCGCGATTCGCGAACGCTACGGCAAAGGAACAACAAGAAAACAGGGTGACGCTGCTCCGCGACTGAACGAGCAATTTCTTCTCGCGCGGCGTCTTGTCGAAGCCGGAGCCCGCGTTGTCACTCTGAGTTACAGCTTCTGGGACTGGCATGGTAGCAATTTCAAACTTGCCAAGGAAAACTTCCCCGATTTCGACCAGGCCGTCACCGCGCTGATTGAGGATCTGCACCAACGTGGTATGGCGGAAGATACAACGGTCATCGCCTGGGGTGAATTTGGACGTACGCCGATGATCAACAAAAATGGAGGTCGCGATCACTGGCCACGCGTTTGTAATGCCTTACTCGCCTGTGGCGGCATGAAAACAGGTCAGGTCATCGGAACCACAGACCGGCTGGGTGGTGAGGCGGAAAATCGCCCGGTCCATTTCCAGGAAATGTTTGCCACGCTCTATCACAACATGGGGATCGACGTGCAGCAGATTACCCTTCCCGATCACGCCGGTCGACCTCAGTACCTCGTGGATAGCGGTTACCTCCCTCTGCCTGAAGTCATCTAAAATTTCTTCCTCAAAAGTGAACTACCATCTAACAAACAGGCCTTCGTCATCTGACGAAGGCCTGTTTTCTTTCTGCTAACGTAAGTATTTGAGGGTATCAAAAATACCCTTCGGTATTAAATGAGCCCCCCATTCAGAATGAAATCCGTCAAGGGATCATCCAGACCGCCCGGAGTCGCGATGAAACCAAAGGAAATCGTTCCACCAGCGGGGACGTCCCGATTCCATGATGCACCGCGAATGACGTAGGTATTTCCGACGTGAGACACAATCTCGGCATTCCAGATATCCGTGATGTCACCATCGAAAGTGAACTGCAGTATCCACCCTTCCCAGGCTTCGTCACTTTCATTGCTGATCTCGATTGCTCCCTGGAACCCACTGCTCCAGTCATTCACGACAGCAAAGTCCACGCCCCCCACGGGAGCCGGCGCATCGTTGTCCTGAATCGTACCGGACCCAATAGACGATGCCAGTGTGACACCGACTGCCTGATCGAGCACAACCTGGAAGCCCTCATTCGATTCGATCACAGTATCACCCAGAATCGGCACCGAAATGGTTTTCGTCGTCTCCCCTGGTTGAAAGACCAGTTGACCGCTGAGAGCCTGATAGTCTTGACCAGCAATCGCAGCCCCGTCCTGGGTATGGTATTGCACTGACACCGGTTCGGTGGCCGGCTGATCCAGCGTGACGGTAAACACAGCCAGGGAACTGCCGCTATCACCTTCGGTCACAGTGACATCATTGATGGAAACCTCGGGAACGATGACCACGAAAGGCTCAACAGTGACAAGCACCGTTGTGGTGGTGATGCTACCGGATTCGGCGACAGTCGTATAAGTAAAGCTGTCATCGCCAGAGAAATCAGCAGCCGGCGTGTAAGTCAGCGTGCCGTCCTGATTGTCAACGACCTGCCCGTGAGCGGGCTGAGTGAACGACTCCAGGGTCGCACTCCCCCCTATCGAAGACGTCGGGCTGATATAGTTTCCTGACATCACCAGCATGCTCAGCATGGAGACCGAATCCGCATAGTAATTCGAGTGAGTCGTCGCGACACTGTCGAACACCGAGTTAAGCCAGGCCTGATCCGCGGCATCTGAACCGGTCATGGCTGAGACCCCCACCGCTGCCCGGAAGAAAGGATCGCTCCAGTTATTCAACGGCGTTCCATCGAGCGCGTAGCCGCCCAGAATCTGTGACGGATTCCCCCCTGAAGACTGCTGAAAGAACTCAGACAACATCTGTGCCTGCGCCAACGAAACGGCATCGCCACTCAAAACCGCGTCCGTGCCAATTCTCCAGGGAACACGTCCCGCATTATACCAGTAATGCTGATCGTTGACTTCCAGGAATCCCGAAGGAGCGGGGGAAACATTGCCGGTCACCGGATCCACGATCACAAAGTCCGGCACCAGCCCTGTCCCTGATTGCTGCTGCAGTTTCGTCGACACATTCTGCGTGGCAGCAATAACTTCGTCCCAGGCTCCGGTCTGAGTGGCAGCTTCAAACGCTCTGAAGTGACCATACATAAAGTCGCTGGTACGGGTAGTCCACTGGTTATGCTGACCGCCATTCGGATTGACCCAGTCCCCCAGCATCGGGAGATGACTGTCCGGTCCAATCGTCGATTCGTACATGGCATTGATGATGGTAATCGCTTCCTGGCGATAGTTGACCGCGCCATCACTGCCCCACTGCGCATCGGCGACTAACAGAGCATAGGCAATATCCGCATCTCCATCAAAGGCACTGTTATTCCCGTAGGCATCCGGTTGCGCCCAGTCCATCAGATCCGGATTCCCCTGACTGGGGTTCGCCCGCGAATATTGGAACAGACCATCAAAGATTGCCTGAGCATTCGGATCATAGCCATCCAGGTGTGCCAGGATCAGCATCCCGTAGCCTTGTGCTTCCGATGTCGTCCGTCCTGACGAGTCCATGATCACCCGATAGCCGTTTCCACCAGGATCGACACGCAACCAGTCTGACTTCCATTGGTTATAGTAATCACTCACCACAGCATCAAGTTGCTCCTGGCTGTATTGACTGGGGAATAGAGTCCCGTTCACATACTGCTGCACATGGCTGGCGAAGTCCGGGTCTCCTGCAGACGTACCAATCGAAATCGTGACAGGTGTTTCGAAGGGTGTCGTGACCGTTACGTCTGTTTCGCTGGCAACGTCGTCATTGAGAATCGTATTGGCAGCAGACGAAAGGTTTTCATCCAGAGTAGCGCCGCTGGGACTACTGAGGGTCACATAAAACTGCTCATTCGATTCGACCTGTGTATCCCCAAAGACACGAACCGTAATCGTCTTTGCACTTTCACCAACGGCGAACGTAACCTGACCGCTGGCAGCTTCATAATCATCACCAGCGGTGGCTGTTCCATTGGACGTCTGGTAGTTGACTGTAACTGCTTCAGTCGCAGGTGCAGAAAGCGAAACCGTTAACGTCGCCAGAACAGATCCACTGCCCCCTTCAGTGACCGTGGCACCGCTGATGCTTACCACCGGCTCTACCTCATCAGGAGGATCGACGACAACATCCAATGGAACCGGATTCTGATAGTACTCCTGCACCTTGGTAATCCACCAGTAATCGTCGGTAGGCTCACTGCCAATCGAATCCGTGCTGATGCCGACACCAGCTCCAAAGAGGATCTGCCGGACACCGGCGGCCCGTGCCTCTTCGATGTGCGACCCCCAGGTGACGGTATTGCCGGAAACGGTCAACTTATCATCCCCGAATTCATTGGTCGAAAAGTAATCCAGACGATCTCCGCTTGCCGTAAAGGTATCGCCCAGGAAGAACGTGGGAGCAGAGTCCTCATACTGGCGTGTCGTATTTGTCAGTGGGTCAAAGGTGCCATTCTCGTCATACGGATTCGTGGCGAGACTGTCATTAATATGACCAACGGGAATCTGCCAGAGCACCATTTCACGGTCCGTCGTTTCCGTGAGTGTCTGAACAATCAACAAATAATTATTCCAGTGATCGTTGTTCCAGAACCAGGTACTGGCTTCCGGGTTACTTGCTGCTCCATTTTGGGCACCGGCATCCAGACCGTATTTATCGAGCGAAATAAACCCGGCACCGTAACTCAGAATTCCTGCCTCCATATAATATTCTGCGATCAATTCCGCTTCGCGGGCAATCGCAGCACGCCCTGCTTCCACTCCCAACGTATCCGTCAGATGCACGATTCCCGTACCGGGGATCGGCGTTTCGATACCAGGTGAAGCCCAGAGGTTGAACTGCCAGCCGAATTCCACATTCGGAGCATAAGTGCTGATCGTATAATTGATCGCCTGAATCAGGCCCGTCACCGAGTTATCGAACTGCGGATCGACGCCCTGCTGTAACACGCCGCTGCTATAGGCTGCACTCGTCATCGCTGAAATCGCACTGGCTGAAGCGCCGGCATTTTGCATCATGTAACCGATGAAGTCAGGTTCCAAAATCATCTGCACCAGCTCGTCACCGGCTTCAGTGCGAATCGTATCGAGTGCATATTTCAGGTCGCGGAAATAGTTTTCCATATACGACAGGCTATTGATGTGCTCCAGATCGGTCGTATAGCTTTCCCCGCCATCCGGAATGTTGTAGTAAACGAACTGCGGAATCATTCCCAGCTTCATGCTTTCGCGAACATAACTGCTCACACGATCCGGGTCCCAACTGCGCCAGCCGCTGATTGGCCCGCCATTCAGATAAATATACCGAGAGTCAACATATTTGTTTGTCAGCGGATCGCTGCTGTCAAAATCCTGCCAGAACGCCAGATCGCCGGTGGTATCTTCGCTCACCGAACCGATGGTGACGTAATCGGGTAGACCCGGCAGCTGCGCGTCCTCGGTGCGGACGCGCACCCCGATATAGCGATCTTCGCCAGTTTCTGCATCGGTGATCCGCAAAGATGCCCGTCCTGCTTCCAGACCGGTAATTCGTAACGTATTACCATTTACGATCTCAGCATTGATGACCCGTGAATTACTGGTCACGACACTAAACTGTGCCGACTCACTTGAGGAAGCAAGGGTGTATTCGACCGTCGTCTGGTCGATCGTCGTCTGCAGGGCTTGTCCTGTCACGTCGACTTCTTCGATGCTGATTAGGCTGGCGTCACCAGCCACGTAGACGATTTCGTCACTTAGTGTTACGCCGCTCGCATTGCTGACTTCGACCTGATATCGAAAAATACCGTAGGCTCTGTTCGTGATGTGCAGGCTATCTGTTTGAGGAGTCGTATTCCCCGACAAAGACGACTCGTAGATCAATTCGCCGTTCTCGTATAATTTCCACTGCTCCGCAGGTGCCCCTGCATAAAGGTTGAGGGTCACATGATAGCCACCCGCAGTGAAGTCTTTCAGGACACTCACGCTGGGCTTGTTAGGAACGCCCACCACAGGATCGGGATCCGGATCGGGGTCAGGATCAACCGGATCTCCCGGGCTACCACTGCCTAGAAAAGCGAATCCCGAAGGTTCGCTATGATTTCCCACGGCAACGAATCCGACCGACAAAGACTCACCCACATCAAGTGTGTTATCCCAATTCGGAGGCGTAATTCGATACCGGCCGCCGCCGAGATTCTCCACCTCGGCATTCCAAAGTGATTGAATTTCGCCACTATAATCGAACTCCAACTGCCAATCCGTAAAGGCACTTGCTTCGTCGTTCGTCAGAATCAAGCTGGCCGTCCTTCCAGAGCCCCAGTCTTCTTCGATCTGGAATTGAATGTCGGGTGCATCGGCCAGTGGATGGGCCGCAAGCATTGTTCGCACTTCAAGTGACTCAAGCGAATCGAATCGCCGTGTTTTTTGGGCGCGAGACCGGCGTGGTGTGATGTGCTGCTGCATGAACCATTGCAGAAGATTAACATAAAGTCGTTTCATCTCATCAACTCTGCGAACGCAGAGTCCTTTCAGTCTGTGCCAAGACAGTGATCATCTCTGATGCAGAGATTCCGCATCAAACGACAATGGACTTGGCACGAGTTCAGGATTCTGATGATTCTGAAACGTGCTTTGGTCATCGTAACACTGCTTATACCCGGGTGTGAGCAGAAAACCGCGAGGTAGACAGGCGGCCGCTGACTGCTAACGTGCCCAGAATTAACTTGGCGCGGAAGCTGTTTCGGCCCAGATCAAACAGCAATGTCCGAGATTTCAGATGTGATTTGAGCCTGGAACCAATCCAGGCTCGGAATACTCTGATTTAACCATGCCCCCTACCCTGTGTCCAGATTTGCTTCAAAAACATTTAGAGATTCATGTACAGGCAGGTAATCTTCGGCAAGCACTAAGCAAAATGATTATGATTCGTAGCAATTATCACAACACGACTAAATGATATAACCGGGAGATCGATTGCTCCAATACTCTGGCACTAAACTGGGGCGATCCCAAAAGCAGCATACATCCCCACCGCATCATTTGAGTAATTGGACCTGAAAAACAGACCGTGATGAAGTCCTGCCGGCCTTGGGCTCAATCGAAAGCTGATCATCGATGATCCAGGGAGGAGCCTATCTATCTCGTTGCATCTACTTTTTCAAACCTAAGACAGGCTAAGTCTCACATCGACAGATACCAATATCAGCCAAACAATTCGGAAACCGCTTCGCCGGTATCGAGAAGAGGCATCGGGCGGTCCAGTCGATCACGCAAAATCACGCGCTGTGGATCAATTCCCAGATGTCGGTAAATTGTCGCAGCGACGTCTTGTGGACCGATAGGACGTTCCACCACATCTTCACCGCGGCTACTGGAACGACCAACAACCTGCCCCATATTCAAACCGCCACAGCCCATTAATACGCTGAATACTCTGCCCCAGTGATCACGGCCAGCATGTTTATTAATGCGTGGCGTTCGACCAAACTCGCCCATCGCTACAACCAGCGTTTTCTCATACAAGCCGCGATCCATCAAATCGCGAACGAGACCTGCAATCGCGGCATCAAGCGGGGGGATCAGTTTGCGTGCCCCCTCTTCGGTTTTATATCGACCTGCAGAACCGTGATGGTCCCACGGCACACAGTTGACGGTCACAAATGTCGCGCCATGCTCAATCAGTCGACGCGCCAGTAAAGCACTTTGTCCGAAGGTATGCCGACCGTAACTGTCACGCAGAAAGTCGGGCTCTGCCGTTATGTCGAACGCGGATCGAACACCTTTTGAGGCGAGTAACTCAAATGCTTTCTGTTGATGTTCATCCAGATCGCGGAATGATTTTTCATGATCGCGCGGCAGCACATCGAGTGAACCCAGAAGTTCCCGACGATTGTTCAATCTGTCTAACGTCAAGTTTTTTGCTAACGTGAGATTTTTGACATTGAAGCCATTGGTATTCGGATCAGAATTGACAATGAACGGATTGCTGCCCCCTCCGATGTAGGATGAATAGTGAAACAGATTATCGGTTCCGCCCCGTAAATGCGGTACACCTACATAAGATGGCATCCCGGCCTGATTCGCACCCCGCAAAAAGGAAGCCGCGGAACCCATTGAGGGTCGTCTTTGCACGCGGTTATCAGGGGCATTGAATGCAGGGCCTTCGAAGCCCGTCAGCATCCAGTGATTCCCTTTCGTATGATCGCCGGAACCGTGATTGACCGTTCGCAAGACAGCGAGGTGCTCAGCCAGCTTTGCCTGCTCCGGCATCAATTCACTGAATTGCACGCCATCCAGACTCGTCGCGATGGATTGAAAAGGCCCCCGATAATCTGCAGGTGCTTCTGACTTGGGGTCCCAGGTCTCCATATGGCCGGGTCCGCCACTTAACCAGAAGAGAATAACGCTGGTATCCTGCTGTTTTGGGTGAATCGCCCCCTCAGCTTTGAGCTTCAGGAGATCAGCCAGCCCCAGACCGCCGGCGCCCAGTAAGCCAGCCTGCACAAAATTACGACGTGAAACTCCTTCGCAATTTGTCAGTTCTTGGGATATTTGTTTTTTCATCGAACGATTTCTTCAGGCAGTAAAGCAATGAGCGATGCTGGCTTGCCATTACATCAGTAACAATTGATTTGTCGATTATCATCAAAATCAGCCTCTAGGTCAAGTAGTGCACTCAGAAGGAAGAACTAGAAATCTGTCCGCTCTCTCCTTTGTCCCCCTGAGATCTATTTTGCCTAAGACAGTAGCCCCTTGACGACTTGTGCTCCATCGACGCCTGTGAGTTTGAGATCGAGCCCCTGATATTTCACCGTAAAGCGATTGTGGTCGATGCCCAGGCAATGCAGAACGCTGGCGTTTAAATCGTTAATATGCACGGGATCTCTGACGATGTTATAGCAATGATCGTCGGTCTCGCCGTAATCGATGCCTGGCTTAAATCCGCCACCGGCAACCCAGGTTGAGAAACAGCGACCGTGGTGATCTCGGCCGTGGTTGTCTTTCGTTAATGTTCCCTGGCTATAAATTGTGCGGCCGAATTCACCACCGAAGATGACAACGGTATCGTCCAATAAACCCCGTTGTTTCAAATCTTTCACCAGGGCGGCTGCGGGCTGATCCACCTTATCACAATTATTGCGAATTGCTTTGGGCAAGTTGCCATGCTGATCCCAGCCACGCTGGAAAAGTTGAATGAAGGGGACGCCGCGTTCGGCCATCCGACGAGCTAAAATACAGTTTGCAGCGAATGTTCCTTTTTTCTCTGAATCGGGTCCGTACATCTCAAACGTCGCTTTTGTTTCTCCGCTCAGATCCATTAAACCCGGCACCGAGGTTTGCATCCGATACGCCATTTCGTATTGCGCGATGCGGGCTTCAATTTCCGGGTCTCCTGAAAGTTGTGATTTTTCCGCATTGATTTTCGCCAGTCCATCCAGCATTTTACGACGCAGACCTCTGTCCAATCCTTTGGGATCGGACAGAAACAAAACGGGATCTCCGGCACTACGAAACTGCACGCCCTGATGGCGTGAAGGCAAGTTGCCACTGCTCCAAAGCCGCGAATAGAGTGCTTGCCCTGGTGCATTACCGACAGAAATCATCACCACATAAGCGGGCAAATCTTTGTTTGGACTGCCTAATCCATAACTCAGCCACGCGCCAAAACTGGGACGTCCCAACTGCTGTGTCCCCGTATTAATATACGTAATCGCGGGATCATGGTTGATGGCTTCCGTATTCATAGTCCTGATAATCGCAATGTCATCCGCAATCGATGCGGTATGCGGCAGGATGTCTCCATTGATCCAGGTTCCCCGTTCGCCATAACGTTTGAAATTGAACATGGGCGCCACACAGGGAAACGATTTCTGACCGCTGGTCATTCCCGTGAGTCGTTGTCCCTTGCGAACCGACTCAGGCAGCTCTTTCCCGTGAATCTTCTTCAGTTCCGGTTTGTAGTCAAACAGGTCGATATGACTGGGACCACCGGCCATAAAGAGATAAATCACCCGTTTCGCTTTGGGGGCAAAATGAGGCAGTCCCGGCAAACCTCGTTGATCCGGGTTTGTTGGGCCGGCAGCAGATAGTTTAGGAACGTCTCCCAATAATGTAGCAAGCGCTGTTGCGCCCAGGCATCCACGAGAGCGTGATAACAATTGTCGACGCGTTAACTGTCGCTGGTATTCTTCCAGAGGATTCATTGCGATTTACTCACGAGTTAAAGTTTCGTCTAAATTTAAAATCATGTTGGCGACCACAGTCCAGGCTGCCAGTTGCGCGACATTCAAATTTTTATTGCGGGGTGATTCACCAACTTGAAGCAGTTCTTCTGCCGCTTTTAAATTGGTCTGATAGTGCTTCAGACTTTCATCATAAACATCCAGTAGTACTTCTCTTTCTGTTGATCGAGGCTCTCTGGCCGTTGCCAGTAGAAAGGCATAACCAACCTGTTCGGCATTGGTTGCTCCCCCTTCTTTCAACATTCGTTCTGCAAGGTGACGGGCCGCTTCGACATACTGGACATCATTCATTGTGACTAATGCCTGCAGAGGTGTATTTGTGCGTGGTCGTCTGATCGTACACTTTTCCCGTGTTGGTGCATCAAAGATCTGCATCGACGGAGGAGGCGCGGATCGTTTCCAGTAGGTATATAAGCTGCGGCGATACAGTTTCTCGCCGTGATCCTGCACGAATTTGGGATTTCCCCCCAATCCCACTTCTTTCCAGAGCCCGGGCGGCTGATACGGTTTTACTCCCGGACCTCCCATTTGGGGATTGAGTAATCCACTGATATCGAGCGCGCTATCGCGGATCATTTCTCCCTGTAAGCGAAAACGCGCACCGCGGGCCAGAAGTCTGTTTGCAGGATCCCGCAAATAGTCTGCCCGCGAGACATCTGATGTTTGCCGATAGGTCGCCGACATCACAATTTGTTTGAGCATTCGTTTCACATCCCAACCCGATTCTCTGAAGTCGACTGCCAACCAGTCCAGCAATTGCGGATGACTGGGGAACGCGCCCTGTGAACCGAAATCTTCGGGCGTCGTAACCAGCCCAGTCCCAAATAACATCTGCCAATACCGATTTACGGCGACGCGAGCGGTGAGAGGATGATTGTCTGCAAACAGCCATTGTGCTAAACCCAGACGATTTTGAGGTGCATCTTTGGGCATGGGAGGCAGAACCGCCGGCGTACCCGGTTCGACTTTCTGCTTGGTGGGAGAATCATAAGCACCGCGGGCGAGGATAAATGTGTCGCGAGGCTTGGGCATGTCCCCCATGATCATGACCGTCGTTAACGGCTTGAGAAGTTCTGTCTCCTCTGCTTTCAATTCCTGCTTTTTCTTGAGCAAGGCGATATATTCTGCGTCTTCCCGTTCCAGATAGTAATTACGCAACTGCTGCTGTTGCTCTGCCGTTCGTTTCTCAGGAGACACAGCCAGGATGGTCGTAATCGGAAGTTGCTTTGTGAGTGTCTCCACTTCGGATTGACTGAGCACACGATTAAAGACAGAGACTTCATCGATAGTCCCCTTTAAACGAGAACTAGGATGCCGGCTGCCAATCAGTAACGTTTTGGGCGTACGAATGGATTCCGTTAAGCGGTCCTGCTCGATCTTCCAGTCCCACAACTGACCATCGACATAGATTTTCACGCCCTTCGCTTTGGATGAACCATCATAGGTTACAAACACATGCTGCCAGGTTGAAGGTTTGAGTTTTTTCTTCGTGGTCACCTTTATGGCATTCGTGGGCCACGTATTGATGATATGTACCGAGATTTGTTCGCCGGAGATGAGGATATCGTACCCGCGATAACTATTGGCGTCGTCCATTTTTGCCAAAAGTGCGCCGGAACCTTTCGGGTCGAGATTGATCCAGCCACCGTAGGAAAATGAATCGGTCCGTTCAAAATCACACACATTCCCCAGATCCACATAGGTTTTGCCATCAAAATGCAGACCCTGATCGTAAGGAGACTTCACCCAGTCAGCCTTACCATGAATGGTTCCTTTGCGATTCTGATCCACTTGATCGACAACCTGGGTTCCTTTGCCTTCATCGAGCCTGAACTGCAGAATCTGACCCTCAATGTGCGAAGGCGCTGCATGTTGTTCTTTTTCTTTCGCTGCCAACCAGGCTGCAAACTGAGGCTCAGCTGACTTTTGACGAGCGGCGATCTGCTGCTGGTTTTCTTTGATTCTCTCTCGTGTCCCCGGCAGTTTTTTTTGTTTTTCCGGATCGACCAGCGCCACCGTCGGTTTGGCATTTCCTTTTCGTGTCTGACTACCGGCGTCGGCGCTGATGTTGAAAAAACCGAAGAAGCGGTAATAGTCCTCGTGTGAAATAGGATCGTATTTATGCTCATGGCATTGAGCACATTCCATGCTGAGCCCCAACCAGACCGTGGACGTCGTTTTCACCCGGTCGACGGCGTACTCAACGCGGTACTCTTCCGGAATCAGGCCTCCTTCATCGGTGGTCCCGTTATTCCGATTAAATCCGGAAGACACCATTTGCAGTGGCGTTGCGTTGGGAAGCAAATCTCCCGCCAGTTGTTCCGTTGAAAACTGGTCAAAGGGAATATTTTCGTTATACATTTGCACGATGCGATCACGCCAGGCCCACATATCGCGTGGCCCATCTGCATGATACACACTCGTATCACCATAACGGGCCGCATCCAGCCACATCAGAGCCATTCGCTCGCCGTACTGTTTTGAACTTAGCAGACGGTCAACCAGTTTTTCATAGGCGTTAGGAGAGTTATCATTCAGAAATTGATTGATCTCGGGAATGGTGGGCGGCAGCCCCGTCAAATCAAACGTCAGTCGGCGAATCAAAGTACGACGGCTGGCTTCTCTTGAAGGCTGTAACTGTTGAGATTCTATTTGTGCCAGAACAAACTGATCGATGGAATTACGCACCCACTTGTTGTTTTTGACTGCTGGTAATGATGATTTTTCTGGAGCGCGAAACGCCCAGTGACTGGTCCATTCAGCTCCCTCATCAATCCAGCGTTTGAGCAATTCTCTCTTCTCCGCAGTCAATTTTTTATTCGAATCAGTGGGAGGCATTTGAAGATCAGGATCAGTGCTGCTGATCCGTTTATAAAATTCACTTTGATCCGAATGTCCGGGAACAATCGAATCTGCTTTCGCCGCTTCTTCCAGGTCCAGCCGAAGATCACCTTCGCGATGTTTCGTGTCGGGACCATGGCAATGAAAGCAGTTTTCAGAAAGAATTGGTCGAATATCACGGCTGAAATCAATTTTCGTTTTCGATGCAGCGTCTTGTTTAACCTGATCATTCTCAGCCAGACAGACATTGATCGTTAGAGCGAGAAAACTCGACCACAACAAGAAAACGGAGCGAGGAAGCATGCGCATACTCAATCATGTCCTTAAAATCTGAACATAATTAACGATCCTGGTGCGTCTCAAGAAATACCGAAACTGCGACATCGCAGCACGAGGAGAACAGGTGGGTCCCAAATGAATGATCGTTACTTAGATGGTAAGTTTGCATGAAGACAATTGTCAAGGCTTTTCAAGTCAAAGATGAATGCAGACTGCTGAATGGTCCCATGCTGCATTTCTCAGGTTCAGTGAAAGCATTCGACTTTCGCTACCATCTTCCCAAAATCCCTGATATATTAGGATTAAGAGTTCCGATTCATAGATCAAACCAATTTTGGTTTTCAAGCTGCTCAAAGGGTATCTATCGTGAACGCAATCAAGATGATTTTGATCACTTTGCCAGCAACGCTATTGACTTGCGTTGCTGCAGCAGAAGAAACAATCGAATTCAATCGCGATGTCCTGCCGATTCTCTCAAATCATTGTTTTACGTGTCACGGCCCCGACTCGGCAACGCGTGCAGCGGGTTTGCGATTGGACCAGCGAGAATCAGCAATCGGCAAGGCAGACTCGGGCAAGAGGGCCATCACACCCGGTAAAGTGCAATCGAGCGAACTCATTCATCGCATCACGACACAAGATGAAAATGAGCGTATGCCTCCGGTGGAGGGACCGAAGCCACTTAATCAAAAACAGATTGCCATTCTCAAAACGTGGATTGAGCATGGTGCGGAATATGAACCACACTGGGCCTTCGTCGCTCCAAAACAACCGGCGATCCCCAAAACACAAAACACCACCTGGCCGAAGAACAACATAGACCACTTTGTACTTGCACGGTTGGAACGTGAAGGATTACAACCCGCACACGAAGCAAACCGGGAAACCTTAATTCGACGTGTGGCCTTTGATTTGACCGGCTTGCCTCCCACGCTCAAAGAAATCGACAAGTTTCTTTCCGATCAATCTCCGAACGCGTATGCAACGATGGTCGATTACTATCTTGCCTCTCCTGCCTACGGCGAACACATGGCGCGGCACTGGCTTGATCTGGCCCGCTATGCCGACAGCAACGGTTATCAATATGACACCGAACGAGAACAATGGATCTGGCGAGACTGGGTCATCAATGCGTATAACGAAAATAAACCGTTCAACGAATTCACAATCGAACAGCTTGCCGGCGACTTGTTGCCAGCCGCCACCGATCAGCAACGGCTGGCAACCGGTTTCAATCGAAACCACGGCATCACGATTGAAGGTGGTATTATTGATGAAGAGTATCGGACCGAGTATGTCATGGATCGACTGGTTACGACAGGTGAGGTCTGGCTCGCACTCACGATCGGCTGTGCCCGCTGCCACGAACATAAATTCGATCCCCTCTCTCAAAAAGAGTTCTATCAGCTGTATGCGTTTTTCAATCAGGTACCAGAACGAGGCATGCGAGGATTTGCTCCCAAACAACGTATTCCTTCACCGCTTGCGACAGCATCACAGCAAAAATTTGAAGTCGAACTGGCGCGACTGAAGGCTGAGCTGAAGAAACCTGTCAACATTGCCCAGCATTTGAATTCATGGTCAGAGCGTATCTCCACACAGCCGGAACAAGGCTGGACAGTGGTTGAACCACTGACTATGAAATCATCCGGGGGAACGACTCTTACGAAGCTCGCCGACAAGTCTATTCTGACCAGCGGCGCGAATCCTCAAAAAGATGTCTACGAGATCACAGCGAAAACTGACGCAACCAATCTGACCGCAGTCCGACTGGAAGCGCTCACGCATGAGTCACTTCCCGGCGGTGGCCCAGGTCGTCACAGCAATTCTAATTTTGTTCTGAGCGAATTTGAACTAACGGCGGTTTCCCACGCAGATCCTTCTCAGCAGCAAACCGTGAAATTTACCCGCGCAATCGCCGACTATTCACAGGCCAATTATGAAATCGCCAAAGCCATTGATGGGAGTGTGGCCGGCAACAACGGTTGGGCAGTAGACGGACCGACGCGCAAACTTCCCGCGACGGCCATGTTCATCGCGGCCTCCCCCTTCGGCTTTGAGGGTGGCACCGAATTGCAGTTTCGTCTGCGTCACGACGCCGGTTTTGCGACACACGGCGTGGGGCGTCCCCGCTTATCCATCACGGGCGACGCTCCCCAAAATCTGCAGTTGCACGGGATTCCTGCTGAGATTCGACAGATTGCTGCGAAAAAACAAAATCTCCGCACCGCCAACGAACAAAAACAACTGCGTGAGTATTTCCTCGCGCATCACAACCCCAGGCAGGAACTCCAGCAACAGATCGCGAAACTCGAAAAACAGAAAATGACAGCGATCCCTGAGACCATGATCATGCATGACATGGCTCAGCCACGCGCCACGTATCTTCTCGACCGCGGGCAATATAATGAACCCCGCGATCAAGTCAGCCCCAATGTTCCCGCGATTTTCCCGCCGATGCCCAAAACGGCAGCAAAGAATCGTCTGGGCTTCGCCGAGTGGCTGGTTGATCCCGGTCATCCTCTTACGGCGCGTGTTGCCGTCAATCGCTACTGGCAACGCATCTTTGGATTGGGATTAGTCAAAACGTCTGAAGATTTCGGAGTACAAGGTGAATTACCCAGCCATCCGGAATTACTGGATTGGTTAGCCCTGGAATTTATTCGCAGTGGCTGGGACATCAAACAGATGCAGCGGTTGATTTTGAATTCCGCCACCTATCAGCAAACCTCTCACGTCGGTGCAGCTGCCTACACTCAAGACCCGGAAAATCGACTTCTCGCTCGCGGCCCCAGAATGCGACTGTCTGCCGAAGAAATTCGCGATGCCACGTTAGTCACCAGTGGATTACTTGTCGAACGGTTGGGCGGAAAAAGTGTCTACCCGTATCAGCCGAAAGGCCTTTGGCTCGAATTGAATAACCGTCCGAATTACTCCAAAGCATATCCACAAGGAACCGGGGATGATCTCTATCGACGGAGTCTCTACACATTCTGGAAGCGGACGGTACCTTCTCCCATGCTGAAAACACTCGATGCCCCGGAACGGGAATTCTGTACGATTCGTCGGTCACGAACCAATACGCCGCTACAAGCATTACTGCTGTTGAATGGCCCCCAATTCGTCGAAGCAGCCCGAAAGCTGGCCGAGCGGATGCTGTCTGAAGGTGGCGCGACGGTTGATGAACAGATCGAATATGGATTTCGACTGGTCACGGCGCGACAACCCAGTGATTCTGAACTGGCTCTTTTCCGCGAAGCTTATGAAACCGATATGAAGTTTTACGCCAATGATCAGGCAGCCGCACTTCGTCTGCTACAGGTCGGTGATTCAGCCTCTGATGCAAAATTCAATCCAGCAAAGCTGGCGGCTTTCACCAGTCTGACTCGCGTGTTTCTGAATCTGGACGAAGCGATTACGAAGGAATAAAACGATGCTCGACCCCTTGTCTGAAATGCAATTACAGGTTAACCGGCGCCAATTTTTTGGACGCTCGAGCACCGGCATTGGTGTAGCAGCGCTGGCGTCGTTGCTCAATCGTGACCTGTTTTCGAAAGAAACAACCAGCGATGCATCACGCGTCGGCGGTCTGCCAGGCATTCCGCATTTTGCTCCCAAAGCCAAGCGGGTCATCTATCTGCTCCAGTCAGGCGCGCCTTCCCAGGTCGACCTGCTCGCTCACAAACCGTCTCTCGACAAACTGCACATGAGCGAATTGCCCGACAGCATTCGTAAAGGACAGCGACTGACAGGCATGACTGCAGGACAGAAGAAATTCCCTGTTGTCAAATCGCCCTGGAAATTTCGGCAGCACGGTGAATCGGGCACGTGGCTGAGTGATCTGTTACCGCATATGGGAAACGTAGCCGATGACATTTGCGTGATTAATTCCATGCACACCGAAGCCATCAATCATGATCCCGCTATTACGTTCTTTCAATCAGGACATCAGCAACCGGGTCGTCCCAGTATCGGGGCCTGGCTCAGTTACGGATTGGGAAGCGAGACAGAAAACCTCCCGTCGTTTGTCGTACTGCTCAGTAAAAATTCGTTTCATCAGGCCCAACCCCTGTATGACCGGTTGTGGGGCAGTGGTTTTTTATCGTCGAAGTATCAAGGTGTCAAATTCCGTAGTCAGGGTGATCCGGTTCTCTACCTGAGCGATCCGGCCGGCGGAAATGATTCTCAGCGCCGGATGATGCTGGACCGTCTGGCGAAGCTCAATCAGATCCGAGAGCAGGAAGTTGGGGACCCGGAGATCGCCGCACGAATCGCGCAATATGAAATGGCATACCGCATGCAGACCTCGGTTCCCGAACTCGCCGATATCTCCAATGAGTCGGCCAGCACACTCAAACTGTATGGCGACGACGTGAAGGAGCCGGGAACCCACGCGGCCAATTGTCTGCTTGCAAGAAGACTGGCCGAACGGGGCGTCCGCTTTATTCAAGTGTTTCACCGTGGCTGGGATCACCATAGCAATGTCCAAAAGTACCTGCCGACTCTGGCCAAGCAGACCGATCAGGGATCTGCCGCCTTGATTGCTGATTTAAAACAGCGGGGCATGCTTGATGAAACACTGGTAATCTGGGGGGGCGAGTTTGGCCGGACGGTCTATTCGCAAGGTAATCCGCAATCGTTTGGCCGAGATCATCACCCGCGCTGTTTTTCAATCTGGATGGCGGGGGGCGGCATCAAACCCGGCCTTACCTACGGGCAAACAGACGACTACTGCTATAACATCACCGAAAATCCGGTTCACGTGCACGATTTTCATGCCACGATCCTGCATTGCCTCGGCATCAACCACGAGCGTCTGACTTACCGTTTCCAGGGTCGCGATTACCGTCTTACTGACGTCCATGGAACTGTCGTCAAGGATATTCTGACATGACTCGATTTTGAATTGAGAGGCTGCATTCAGTGTATCATGCTCTCAGATTTTCAAATGTCCTACGTATTCCTTACGAAATGAGTTCTTTCACCACGTGAGCAGGTTCGACGCCTGTCAGTCTTTGATCGAGTCCCTGGAACTTATACGTGAATTTCTCATGATCAAAGCCGAGCAGATTGAGCACGGTCGCATGGAAGTCATGAATGTGCAATGGATCTTTCACGATGTTATATGAGAAATCGTCGGTCTCTCCATAGATGGCACCGCCCTTAGCGCCCCCGCCTGCCATCCACATACTGAAGCAACGGGGATGATGATCGCGGCCATAATTCTGTTTGGACAGACTTCCCTGTGAATAGATCGTGCGTCCGAATTCGCCGCCCCAGATCACCAGGGTGTCGTCCAGCATGCCGCGTTGCTTGAGGTCTTCCAGCAGTGCAAAACAGGGCTGATCAACGTCTTTGCATTGAGATGGCATGCGTCCTCCCACGTTGGAATGATGATCCCAGTTATTGTGGTAAACCTGAATGAACCGCACGCCTCGCTCTGCCAGCCGCCTTGTCATTAAAGCGGTGTTAGCAAAGGTACCTGGTTTTTTGGCGGCTTCACCGTAGAGTTTAAATGTATTTTCGGTTTCACTGCTGAGGTCGGTCAATTCCGGAACACTCGCCTGCATCCGGAATGCCATTTCATACTGGCGAATCCGCGTGTGCGTTTCCGGATCACCTAATGCCTGATAATTCAGTTCGTTAAGTGCGTTGAGCCCATCAATCGTTTTCTTTCTGATGGCATCGGGAACACCAGGAGGATTATTGATATAGAGAATCGGATCCCCCTTACTGCGAAACGAGACTCCGGAATGGACGCCGGGCAGGTAACCGGCACTCCACAGTCGAGATGAAATCGCCTGTTCCTGTTCGCGGTTGGAGGGAGTCGCCACCAGAACTACAAATGCAGGCAGATTTTCGTTATCGGATCCCAGTCCATAGGAAGCCCATGCCCCCAGACAGGGGCGTCCGGGGACTTGATTCCCCGTCTGCATCGCTGCGATGGCAGGTTCGTGATTGATGGCTTCGGTATGCAGGCTGCGCATCCAGCAGATTTCATCGGCCTTCTTCGCAAGGTTGGGCAGCAGCTCGGTATTCATCCACATGCCGGACTCACCAGCCGGGCTGAATTTGTATTTTGAGGGTGCAATCGGAAATCGTTTCTGGCCGCTGGTCATCGTTGTCAGACGCTGCCCCATACGAACTGAGTCGGGAAGATCTTTGTCGTAGAATTTCTGCATGACCGGCTTGTAATCGAACAGATCCATCTGCGAAGGTCCTCCCACCATGTGCAGATAAATCACCCGTTTTGCTTTGGCGGGAAAATGACTTCCCACGGGCTGGCTTTCAGTCGCCGCTTTTGTTGAATTCCCGAGCAATGAAGCCAGAGCCGCCCCACCTAGCAGATGCCGCCCGCGAGAAAAAAAATGACGGCGTGTTTCCAGTTGGTGAAAGTCTTCCAAGATGTTCATAATCAGAACTCCGAAATTAGCCACTACAGTCAACCTGCACCTCAAATGAGAGTGCGTCAGACTGGTTATTTATTTAATGTTTCATCCAGATTCATTAGTTCGTTGACCAGCATCGTCCAGGCAGCGAGTGTCGCCACATCAACCTGCTCAGCTGGTTTTGAATCGCCTACTGCAATTAGTTTTTTTCCGTCTTCAATATGTGACGTATAATAGGCGGCTAGATCATCAAATGACGAACGGGCTATTGCTTGCTCTTCTGTTCGCAGTTTTCGAGCCAACAAACGCTGTGCCACAAATTGCAGTCGGTCTTCAAACTGATCCCCTCCGTTGAGAATCGCTTTCTGTGCCAGATTTCGGGCCGCTTCGACAAATTGCGGATCGTTTAATGTGACCAATGCCTGAAGCGGCGTATTCGTTCTTTCGCGGCGAACGGTACAAACTTCCCGACTGGGTGCGTTAAACGTTTCCAGATTCGGAGGAGGTGCCATACGCTTCCAGAAATTGTAAATCGATCGGCGGTAGAGGTTCTCGCCTTTGTCTTGTACATAGATCCGTGTATTGCCCTCGGGCAACCCGACAATATCCCAAATCCCTTGGGGTTGATACGGTTTTGTTCCGGGACCATACATCTTTTTCGACAACAATTCGCTCGCCGCTAGAGAACAGTCACGAATCATTTCGGCATCCATACGGAAACGGGGGCCCCGAGACAACAGAATGTTGTCTCGATCCTTTTCTAACTTTTCGGGCGTTGTGATTGCCGCCTGTCGATAGGTTGCGCTCATCAACATCAGTTTAAATAACCGTTTCACGTCCCAACCATTTTCCTGAAACTCAACCGCGAGCCAGTCCAACAGTTCCGGGTGACTGGGAGGCGCCCCCATGATTCCAAAGTCTTCTGCCGTCAAGACAATTCCCTGTCCGAAGACTTCCTGCCAGAAACGATTCACAGTTACACGTGCCGTCAGCGGATTTTGGGAATCGACCACCCATTGCGCCAACCCCAGTCGATTGGGAGCCGCTCCTGCTGGCATGGCGTGTAGTGATGCAGGGGGCGCGGCGGAGACCTGATCTCCTGGTTTATCATAGGCACCACGCATCAATATGTGAGCCATCGCAGGTGAGTTCGGTTTTCCTTTCTGAATATGCGTCACCGGGCTGCGAGAACGAATCGCGGCCTGTTCTGCTTCCAGTCTCTCTACCGATGCAGCTAACTCAGGATAAGCGGCATCGTGATTTGCAAGGTAATATTGGTACAACTTCGCTGCCTGCTGAGGCGTTCGTTTCTCTGCAGCGATCGAAAGCAGTTTCTGCATCGAAGAATTCTCAGCAATCGCGCTGACTTCATTGCCGCTAAGTTGCCGATCATAAAGGCGGACATCCTGAACAGCGCCCCCTTCAAAGATGGCCCCTTCACTCCTCTGGCCAACACGTAAGGGGGTAGGCGTGCGAATCGAAGCATCTGCTTTAAGAGACTGCTGTTCGACACGAATCGGTTCTTCACGTCCATCAACAAAAATCTTCACGCCGGCAGGTTTACCAGAACCATTATAGGTCACGAAGACATGCTGCCATTTTCCCGGTTTCACCACTCTGTTGCGCGTAACAACTTTCAGAGCGTTTCCGGGCCAGGCATCAATGATGTGAGTACCGAATGACTGGCCGTTCTGCCACAGGTCCCAGCCACGATAAGAGGACTTCACATCCATTTTCGCGAGGATACCTGCCTGGGCATCCTTGCGCGCCGTCTTCACCCAGGCACCATAACTGAAAGCGTGATTTCGTTCGAAATCACCAACATTCCCCACTTCCAATGTCGCACCTGATTTAATCACAGGGGTCGGACCTGACTGGCCATTCTGATCCCAATTCAGTTTTCCCACCTGAATGAGTGATTCTTTCAGACCGATCGCTTGCAGTTCCTTCCCCTGCCCTTCATTGAGTGGCAGGTGCAATACGAGCTTATCATTGGGAATGTCCTGACCGATCGAATCGGGCGTCACTGAGTCCAACCACTTCTTGAAATCGGAGCGCGCGTCTTTTTTGCGTGCATCCCGTTTCTGTTTTGCTGATGCAATTTCATCGGGCAGCGCATTCCAGCGTGGCTGATCCTCGGCGGAAGGGACCATTATAGAAGGGCCGCGGCCATCGGCCACGTTTCCATCTTTGGGACCTTGTGTTGTATTTCGGAAGAAGGCAGCCAGCGAGTAATAGTCTTTCATCGTGAGCGGGTCAAACTTGTGATCATGACACTGAGCACAGTTGGTTGTTAAACCAAGGTAGACCCAGCCAAATGTCTGAACACGGTCAGAGGCATAATTTGCCAGATTCTCTTCATCGATCGTGCCCCCTTCGTTTGTGGTGATGTTGCAACGTTGAAACCCGGTGGCTATCAGCTGGTCCGTCGTCGGGTCGGGCAGCAGGTCTCCTGCCAGTTGTTCCACTGTGAATTGGTCAAAAGGCAGATTCCTGTTAAAGGCGCGAATGACCCAGTCACGATAAATCCACATCTCACGATAGTTATCAAAGTGCAAACCATGAGTGTCGCCATAACGCGCCGCATCCAGCCAGTAACGAGCCCGATGTTCTCCCCAGGCAGTCGTTGACATCAATCGGTCAATCCATTCCGAGAGAGCAGCATCTTTTCGCTGACGATAATCGGCAACAAACTGAATGACTTCATTAGGAACTGGTGGAAGCCCCGTGATGTCGAGATACAACCGACGAAATAAAGTGGACGCGTTGGCCTCTGGTGCCGGCGACAATCCGTTGGCTTCCAGTCGAGCCAGTACAAACCGATCAATGGCATTCTTACTCCAGGCAGTGTTCTTGACGGCTGGCTGGCTGGGCCGCTGCGGTGCAATAAAGGACCAGTGAGGTTGATAATTCGCCCCGGCTGCGACCCACTGTTTTAAGGCTTCTTTCTGTGCCTCGGTGAGGGGATTTTTAGATGCGTGTGGAGGCATCACGAGATCGGGATCATCACTTAGAATACGTGCGATCAGTTCGCTTTCATCAGGTTTCCCCTCAATGATCGCACCAAATTCAATTGCCGCTTCACGCTGATCAAGTCGCAAATCCGCTTTACGGGCCGCACTGTCCGCGCCATGACAGGCAAAGCAATGGTCAGCCAGAATGGGGCGAATATCCCGATTATATTCCAGTGGCTCAGCCGCACGAGAAATCTCCGGATGCATCAGTGCCACGAACAGCAAAAATACTGTCATGTTCCGCGCTGACAGATAATACGACGATGTCATCATAGTTTTTACTTGCACTTTCCTACGTTCTCCGCAGCTCAAGTTGCTCGATTCATCAACACTAATTGAAACACATACATTAATTTATAACACGCCCCAGAAGCGGAAGCAATGCCACGAATGAACGCTTGTTATTCAGTGTAGACAAACATTTCCCGGATCAGAGAGAGAGTCGCCCACAATCAACCTGTTCAATAGGAATCAGGTTACATTGGCTTTATCTTAACCCAACCAGCAATGTACGTGCGAGCTAAACTTCGGGCTGAGAGGAAGTTGTCTGGGCACAGATTCAAAGAATTCTGTGTGCCTAATGGAGCCCGTAACGACTCATTTTGTAGTGCAGTGTGCGGACACTGACTCCGAGCATTTTTGCGGTTTTTTCACGATGATAATCGCAAACAACCAGGGCAGCCGAGATCGCTGCTTTCTCTGCGTCTTCTGTGACTTCGGCTAAGGTTTTTAAGGGTTCACTTGAAGATGAAACTGTGGGATTCAGGTCGTCGGGTAAATCCGTAGCATGTATCACATCGCCCGGCAGCGTCACAACCAATCTTTCGATCACATTACGAAGTTGGCGAACATTACCGGGCCAACGCGCACTGACCAGCTTCTGCATTGCTTCAGGGGAGATTTTCTTATGAGGTCGATTGTGACGCTGACAGAAATGGGTCAGAAAATGTTCGACCAGCAAAGGGATGTCATCCCGGCGTTCGCGTAATGCCGGAACATGAATTGGAATGACATTCAGTCGATAGAACAAATCCTCGCGAAAGGTTCCTTCTTCGATTAATGGCTCTACTGATTTATTAGTCGCAGAAATGATGCGTGCATCACTCTTCATCACCTCTTCACCACCCACGCGCATAAACTGTTGCGTCTCCAGAACCCGCAACAGATCGACCTGACTTTTGGCCGGCATCTCTGTGACTTCATCCAGAAACAGAGAACCACCCTGGGCCTGTTCGAAGCAGCCGGGCTTTTGTCGTGTGGCACCGCTGAAAGATCCTTTCTCGTGGCCGAATAATTCACTTTCGAGAAGTGTCTCGGGCATCGCTCCCAGATTGACGGCGACAAACGGGCCACTGCTCCGATTACTCAGGTCATGTAGCGCCCGAGCAATAAGCTCTTTTCCTGTCCCGCTCTCTCCCTGAATCAGAACCGTGGCATCGGTCGCCGCGACCTGACGAATCTGCTGAAATACATCGTGCATGGCAGCGCAGTTGCCAATGATATTCGAAACCTCGCCTGCATTCACAAGACGATTACGCAGCTCACGATTTTCAATCTGCAGACGGTGATGCTCTCGCGCTTTGCGAACCTGGTGCCGAATCAGATTCAAATCTAAGGGCTTGGTAATGAAATCGAAAGCCCCCAGCCTCATCGCTTTGACAGCCGTTTCAACTGTTCCATGCGCTGTGATAATAATCGCTGTCGTTTGCGGACGGCTACGCAGTATCTGCTGAATCAGCTCCAACCCATCCATTTCACCCGGCAGGCGAACATCTGCAATCACCAATTGAAAAAAACCTTCCTGGAACCGAGCCAGCCCCTCTTCTCCATCACTGGCTGTTTCCACTACATCCGCTTCCCTGGCTAACCCTTTGGCAAGGCCAGAGCGAATGTTTGGCTCGTCATCGATAATCAAAATCCCAAAGCCGTCTGATTGCATAACTACTCGCTTAGAGGTAATAAAACAGTGAAAGTCGTTCCACTCGATCCGGTGGATAGTTCAATTGTACCATCATGTTGACGCACAATCTTTTCACATAGAGCAAGTCCCATGCCGGTTCCTTCATTACGCGTCGTAAAATACGGATCAAAGATTCGCTCACGAAACTCGATCGGAATCCCTTTTCCGGTATCGCTGACATCGATTCGATACCATTCTCCCTCTCGGCTCAGACTGATTGACAATGTACCAGAGTCAGGCATAGCCTGTAACGCATTCAATGCAAGATTGAGCAGCACTTGATCAATGTGAACGGAATCTGCCTGCATGTCAGGAAGCTTTTCTTCGGGTAGATGGACTTCAATCTTCACCTGCTGCTGTTCAGCCTGTGGTCCAATGAACCGCACAAGTTTCTTGATCAAGGCAGACAGATCAACGGCAGAGCGTCCCGGCTCCGACATGGAAGCATAATCACGAAAGCCTTCCAACACGGCAGCCAATCGGTTGATTTCAGTTCGAATGACTCCCAGCATTTCATCAATTTCTTTCGTAGAAGACTGTTCCACAAGCGCTTCGTCAAGCAGTTGGACGTGGAGTGACAAGGCACTGAGTGGGTTCTTGATCTCGTGCTGAAGCCCCGTCGCCAGCGAACCCAGCCCCGCATAACGTTCCATCCGCCGCAGCCTTTGTTCCATGAGTGCCCGCTCGGTGACATCGCGTACATGGAGTACAGTTCCCAGTTCTTCCTGTCGCTCATTTCGCAGTAAGCTGCAACCTGCGCGAAACGTTTGTTCGTGCCCCTGACTCGAAATCGTGTAATCACAGTCTCTCACGGGAGAATGATGTGCATTCACATGGCTGCAAATCACGCATAATAGGGTGTGTTCCGTTCCGACATCAGACAATGGACGACCAATCACAGTCCCCTCCAATCCAAGCAGTTGGCGGCCCCGTGGGTTGATACTGGTGATGATCTCATTGCGATCCGTGGTCAGCACTCCCTGATCCATACTGGCGAGAACATCACTCGCCATGACTTTGACTTCGCGGAGGGAGCGTTCGCTGTTCAGATAAGCACGCACCAGTAATACGACTGCAATTCCGGTCGCGATAATATTCAGGACAAGCAAAATCGATAACTGAGATTGGAAACGGAGTTCACCGGCGAGCTCTCGTGCGACGGCCAGATCACTGTCGGGCAGATCTCGAATGATCTTCGCCACGATTTCCTGCTCGCGCTGAAAGTCGGCCAGAATCCAAAACGTAACAACCAGTGCAGTAAGGCTTAATAACGCCAAACCTCCGATGGCCAGTTGAAATCCGCGACTGACTCGTGTTTCGTAGACATGAAACATCTGCTGTCTCCCGCCCCTGATCTATTTCAGCCCATCCCGGCATCATAGACACATCGTTTTGTGTAAGGGAGGCAGGGGTTTGCTTGAGAGGTATGAAAGGCCGATCACTTGATCTGTAATAAGGCCTCTATAGATACAACAATTCTATGCCTCAATTCAAATTTTCTCAATCGACTAAAATCAAACCGGCTCACATGGCTAATATCCCTGCAGCTTTTTGCAGAGTGTGTGCAGATCATTGCACGATTCTTTAACCCAAATCCTGTTTTTTAAAATCTTAAATGATTTTATCACGTTGGGCATGCTCTCATCCGATACAGACCACTGAGTCTCCGTATTCCGTAAACTCGTGAGGTGGAACACGCGTGACAACCAATCTCCCGCCAGTTGGTACCTGAGTTGCTTTGCTTGAAAGCATTGACCAATTAAAGGATTTTGAGGGAAACAAAAGTAATGAACCAAGAAACGGATTTTCAAGAGACCCCATATTTCTCAGCCTCACCCAACAAGCGCAATGACATCGAATTACCGTCTCTGCGAACGATTTCTATCTGGTTTCTGACCCTGTTATTCGTGTTGACACTATCCGTTTTAGAGGGCCAGGCACAACCACCTGCTCCAGAACCAAACGAAAACGGAGTCCATTCCCACCTTCAATCTCTACAGAGGCAGATTGATGAATTGAAGTCACAACAGACACTGATGAATCAATACCCGAATGGGCCCATTACATCCGAAGAAGATGAATACGATTCAGATTTGCCTTCGCTCCTCAGCAACGATCCTGCAAACGGAAACAAATATCCGACCGCACGCCTGACGGGATTCTTTCAAGCCGATGCGGTCTGGTTTCATCAAGATGCCGGCAATATCCAGGCGGTAGGTGATTTACAGGACGGTGCCGATTTTCGTCGCGCCCGGCTGGCAGCCACCGGTGATGCCTGGGAGAACGTAGGGTATATGCTTGAAATGGATTTCGCGTTCCCCGGACGCCCCAGCTTCATGGATGTGTGGTTGGAAGTACGCGAAGCGATGGGAACGAATACCGTGAGGATCGGGCAATATCGACAGCCTTTTGGAATGGATGGACTCACCAGCGTCAAAGAGCTCACATTTCTTGAACGAGCACTCCCGTTTGCGTTTCTGCCATTCCGACAAATCGGTGCGATGACCTTTGGCCACTCGGAAGACGAACAATCAACCTGGGCACTCTCCGGATTTCGATTTCCCACAGACACCTACGGTGGAAACGTGGGCGACAGTGGCGGTTATGGCCTAGCCACACGTTTGACACATTTGTTAATCGACAACGGAGACGGTAACGGACTCTTACACATCGGCGGAGGTTACAGCTTTGGCAATCCGGCTAACAATCTGCTTCAGTATCGTAATCAACCAGAAATCTTCGTCTCAGAAACGGGTGGAGCCGCTCAAGTCCCGGTAGGTGTCCCCACGTTTGTGCCCCCCTTTGTGAACACAGGCCTGATTCCCACACAAAATTTTAATCTTTTCAATGCCGAACTGGCTTACGCCATTGGTTCCTTCTATGCCCAGTCGGAAGTACTTTATTCTCATGTAAGACAGCGGAATGGTCAAACGAATTCGTTTTCCGGGGCTTATGCCCACTTTGGCTATTTTTTAACAGGAGAGTCTCGTGCCTATAACCGTAAGGGAGGCGTATTTGGTCGTGTTGTGCCCCTGGATCCTTATAATCGAGACGGGGGATGTGGTGCCTGGGAAGTGGCTGGTCGCTGGTCCTATATTGATCTGAATGATAAGAGTATTCAGGGTGGTCGTTTGACGGATCTCACCTTCGGTCTCAACTGGTATCTCAATCAATACACCAAATTTCAATTCAACTACATTCACGCATTTCTTAACAGCAGCCCTGCAGTGAACGGCCCTGTTGTCAACAACAGCAATGCCGATATCCTTGCAGTTCGCGCACAAGTTGACTTCTAATCCTCAATCTCAGTATCTGGCATTCTAATCCCAACACTTGTAACATAAGTTGTCTGGCTTGAATTAATGCCAGCTTAACAAGCGCCTATTAAGAACGACTCTACAATTACTTCTTAGATGGGATTGACGAATGCAGTCGGCCATTTTATCCATTATGTCACGAAGCGATCTCTTTCGAGGATGTACAACACAATGTCATCAATTGATTGCAGATCGTCTGCAATTCCACAGCTTTAAACCCGAAGCAACCATACTTCAAGCCGGTCATTCTGATCGTGCTTTATGGATTGTATTATCGGGACAATGCCGGGTGATTGGTCTCACACAAGATGCCGGCGAAATTGAACTGGCTCAGCTTGACCCTTCCAGTATCTTTGGTGAATTATCTTTCTTTGCTCCCGCCGCGCATCGCGTTTCGGTCCTTGCCAAGACGGAGGTCCAAGTTGCCCAATTCACTCGCGATGATTTTGACCGTCTCGCCCAATCCGAAGTAGCGCTCGCCCATCAACTTACTTGTAATGCAGCGACCATTCTTGCCAGACGATTGCAACGTATGGACGAATTAATCTGCCGTACGGTAGCCGAAGCCAGAATGGCCCATCACAGTGAGTGGCAGGAGTTTTGCCAGCTGATGCATACCACTCCAGATCGAACGCGTTAGGCACGAATTGCCTGGAGAGGCCGTTTTATGATTGCGACTTCTGCCAAAGATCGCTCACTAATAGCCTTATTTTATCCTAAACGATAGACACCAGTGCTCTCTGACAGAGTATCGTGCTTCAGTATTCACGAGACGGCTGAGGGATCGATTTCTATCAAAGATGAGAACTCAGGCTCGCTGAACAAAACCTGATTTCGAACATAACGACTCGGTGATAAAAAGAAAAGTGCCCGCCGGTTCGCTCGGGCTATTGACCGGGAGTCACGAAGTTGCCAGTCACCTGTCATGCTAGCTACCCGCCAAAGTAAGCACATGAAGGTGACTGGCAAACTACGTTCACAATAAAGGATCAATAACTTGAGCCCCCGCTCAAGGGACACGGGATACGCGTAACAAACAGCCTCAGGAATCCCGCGCGACGGACACTTCTCTGCCTCATATTGAAACGCATCTCAATTGAAAAGAAACTAATTTAAGCGATGAATTTATTAGCATCTCGCACACGAACTGATTCCAGATATGCGGTCACAGCATGAGCTTCGTAACGCGGTTGACGGCAGTAATCGACAATCGCATCTGCGATCGGTTCTGTCGTAATGATTTCTATCCGGGTCTGAGAGTGACCGATAAATGGCTCATCATAGACCTGATGATGCCCTTGCCCCCAGCAGTTCATGCAAGTAAACCCTTTAATACCCAATTCGCGAAAATGATTTAACATTTCCGCTTCAAAATGGGTCTCCGTAATGACGATGACCTTGGTTAATTCTGTTGTTGCAGACATGAAAGGATATTCCTATGAAAGTTATTTTCTAATGACCAGCAAAATTGAAAACGAATGAGTGGGTTGTCAAAAAGAACGCAATGGAGAGCTATCCCAATCCAACCCACTCATCCACTGGTGAAGTCGTAATGAGTTTATAAAAGCGGAGTGGGTAACACTCATCAATTTGATGAAAATGACTCTGGCTGGTAAAAGGGCGTCATCCAACCCGAGTCTGGCCCGATTATGTGACAGGAAAGGCTGTCATGATTGATTGTGCAATCAACATATAAACGGGAATTCCTATCGTCACATTGTAGGTAAATGTCAGCCCCAGCGAAGCTGCCAGAGGCAGCGTGGGACTGGCTTCGGGAATCGCCAGTCTTTGTACCGCCGGCACCGCGATATAGGAAGCGGCACCACACAATACGGCAAACAATGCATACGTTCCCAAGTCAAAGGGTTGTCCTAATACAATGCTGTAGCCATGAGCGACGAGAATACCTACGAACGCAAACACGTTGGGAGCCAGTACACCGAAGAGAATAAATCTCCAACCAGCTGTTTTCAGATCTTTTAAACGGCGGCATGCAGTAATTCCCATTTCCAATAGGAACAGGCATAACATACCATGGAAAATATTCACAAACAGAGTGTCATCCGCCCTGGTCACTGCTTCCCCTTGAAGTCGTCCGAGAAACCCGATAATGATCCCCCCAAACAACAGGTAGAGCCCCGGGTTTAGAAAGACCTCATGAAGTAGTTCTTTACTGAAAATTGGTTCTTTCTTGGATGCTTCTTCTTCATCTGATTCAATCTCTAAATCATCTGCAACTTCGAGTTCTGCAGCCAGTTGTCGCTTTGTCCCTGTCTGTGGTGGGTCCACAACAGCTGTTGTAGCGCGACCCTGTGAGGGATGATTATTATGCTGGCTAAGAGACTCTCCTTGTCCCCCTTCTGAATATTCAATTTCTGCTCCGCCCGTCGTTTCCAATGCTGGCTGAGTTGCTGGTTGAAAGCCAGGCTCGTAAGGCATATTTCCATGCGGGTCCATGCCCTTTTTGCGTAAGCGAGAAACAAGATAAAGGGCCACCAGACAGCCAGGAATTTCCATCACAGCCAGCATCACGGGCATATAAGCGGCATAAGCAATATTCGCAGCCGCAATCACTCCCAGACAGGTTACAAAAGTTCCTGCCGAATCCGAACCGTAGAAACCGGCAACGGTCGCCGCATCGACCTGCCGCAATTTGGTTGTCTTTCGAAGGATAAAATAAGCAAACAGTCCGATACAGAGATTCGTCACAAACCCGATTGCCATGAATCCCAAAGCCTGACCAAATTCTGCCAATGAGAGCGAAGCCAGTTCCTCACCGCCGTGCCAACCAATGGCCACGAGCAGGTACAGGGTCAACCCCTGGTAGACTGCTTTCGGAAATTCAAATGGGACCTTGAGAATCGGAATCAGAAATCCCATATAGAAAAATAACAGCAGAGGTTTGAATAGATTATGAGCGAAATTATGTAAGAAATCGGCTAGCATCGTTTAGTTTCCTCTGGTAGGTCATTAAGACGGTTTCAATACCGGAATGAGGGAGGCTTGCAGAAAGGATCTTCCCGCTGAATTGATAAAATGGAACGCACGGAATATCACCATGCAAGCGGTATGCCATGTCGGATATTTTTCTGATTCTTTTTTCGCCAATGCGAAATGAATCCTTAGAAAATGGGATAAATCACTTAAGAAAAAAACTTTTCCCATTCGATGGAGCGACATTGACAAAGTAAATTCAAAGCAGCAGGACCTCAGCCTGCATGCAATAACCTGCAGATCTCACGCAAGATTATGCAGCCCATAGCACTTTCCCTGATGAACACTCTTTTTACCAGCGATATTCAACTGCCATCCCTGTTGCATCGGGATACGCAATCGGAAACACAGACCAGTTTCGATCTGCATTTTGTGTGGCATCGACAGCGTTCGTAGCGATCCAGGCCATCCACCAGCCGAGCAAGACTTGTGATGGGTAGTGTCGATTGTCATTGACACGGGACAACGGTGCCAGGGTGGAACCAGCATAGAAAACCAGCTTGAGAAGCGGTTTATCGGTCACTTTGGCTGCTGCTAAAAACGGGATCGCCCCCATAAAACTATGGCCGCTCACACCGTTATTGTCCTGAAATGGTTTCCATTTCGCATTCGAGGTCGTCTCTCCGGGTCGTGAGGCACCGGTGACATACTGCATTGCCAGCATCGGTGGCGTACCAACAATAATGGCCCGAATCGAACGTTCGCCCCATTCTCCTGTGGCATTCACCAGTGGGATCTTATCAAACATCGCTCCTGCTACCCAGGCAGCTGCGAACAGCGGCAGCGTGTAGCGACCATTCCCCAGTTCTTTTTGCGCATGCAATCCATGCAGCCACTCATCCGAGCTGGCACTGTGCACACTGGACTGAAAATGATTCTGAATTCCTCCATCGAGCGATGTATTCGCCATGATGGCTCCCACACCAAAGCCCCCCGCCAACCAGGTGAGTGACTTTCTTGAATAATAGTTAGCATGATCTGTCTTTATCTGGCTCCAGAGGGTCAATTGTTTCTCTGGCGGTTCGTCATCAAACGCACGATTAAAATCATTAAAATCGTCCAGAGAGTTGTTTGATAAAAAGCCTTCGATCGTGATCAATGCCGGCGGTTCGTTGCTTTGCGAGACTTGATCGTCCCCGATTTGATCTGCCTGATGCAGCGGTGGATAATGTATTCCCTCAGGCGGCATGTTAAGCCAATCTGGGTAGGACGAACTGTTATGCACTTCATCGACTGTTTCAAACTCCGTGCTACCCTCAATCGGATCACTGACTCTCAGGTAACCTGATGGGGGATCGGAATTGATGCTGGTACCGCTTGTGACAAATGATTCGATATGGGTTGTCTTTTTACTGGTAATACAACCTGTCAATAAAAAGAACGTGACCATACAAAGGGTAATGAGAATTGAGTATCCTCGTAACCGGCATAACACATACCATGTATACAATGTCAGCGCTCTATATCGGAACATAATTCCAATCTAAAATGGCGTAAGGGATAAGCTGAAGGGGTGTTGAGAAGAGAAATAGCAGAGAAGAGTATCGGCTCAACCAGAAGGCTAAACACCGATTAACATGTAAACATCCTTGTGCAAACAACCAGCCGGCATGTTCAATACCAGCTTATCGGGAGCACTCGTGAGAACCTTTCTGTAGCTTTAATTAACTTGAATCGTCATCAACTCTAGAATGAATTCCAGCTCTAATTTGTAGATATTTGACCGTGATCCATAATTCGTTTCACCGTTTGAGTATCCTTGATTTCTAAATTGAAATCTGGAAACCACCGATCTGAGTAATAAAGTTCAAACGCGGATTGAAAATAAGAAACCGTACTCTTCAGCATGTTCTGGTCGGGAACCAGTTGCTGCTCCAACTGGTAACTGGTTTGATCAAGCGTAAAGCTTTCCGCTGACTTACCAAACCCAAGAACGACCATTTGATTCTGTGAATCCAATAATGCGACATCATGATTGTGCTGCATGATAGCCCGGCCTTTCGCTGGGTTTACCTTCAGAGCGTCGTAGCCAAAAAACACGGATCGATAGTCACCACCAAGCCTGCCCATAATAGTAGGAGTGATATCCAATGAGCAGGCTAATGTACTACAACGCGTTCCCTGTCCTGTTCCCTGCGGCTGAATCATCAGCACGGGCACTCGATAAGAGCTCATAGGGAAAAGCTGGCTGCCGGAAACACGAGCTCCATGATCTCCCATCACAATGAAGATCGTATTCTGATAAAAATCGTGTGACTGTGCTTCACGGAAGAAATAGCCCAGCGCCCAGTCAGCATATTTTACGGCGTTTTCACGCGTCTGTTCATCTTCTGAGATTCGACCTTCCGGATACGTATAAGGTCGATGGTTGGAAACAGTCAGGATCGTTGCAAAAAACGGGCGGCCTGAAGCATGCAAGCTATCAAGTTCACCGAGTGCCTTGCGAAACAGGTCTTCATCGCTGACTCCCCAGGCATTAGCAAAAACCGGATCCTGAAAGTCTGACTGCTCAACGAACCGGTTGAACCCATTTGACTTCATGAATGATCGCACTCCGTCAAACAAGCCGCGGCCACCGGTCATAAAGAGACGTTCGTAACCACGTTTGGCAAGTACACTTGCCAGCGTATAAACACGGTCTGAGTGATCTCGCTTGAGAATTGATTCTGTAGGGATCGGCGGCATTGAGGTCAATACAGCCTCTAATGCACGCGCGGTTCGATTTCCTGTGGCATAGAAGTTATCAAACAAGGTCCCCTTTCTGGTTAGTGCATCGAAATGAGGAGTGAGCTTGCGACCATCGCCTAGTACTCCAATAAAATCAGAACCCAGACTCTCTTCCAAAATCAGGACTACATTCAAATCCTGCTGTGGCTTCCCCGTATTCACAATACGATCAACGGGGTTATTCGAGTCTGTTTGCAGTTCATCTCGCTCTTCGACAATCTGTTGCCTTAACTGCTGGTTTACTTCAGAGCTTTCCAGGGTGATATAATTTTTATTGAAGTCAAAACGACATGTCCACGCGTAATATACAAAGCTGTATAATCCATTCCACGTGCATTCATTGGCAACACGGTCGCGAGTAACCTGTCGGCTTTCCGCACTGGTATTTGTCCACAAGAACATAATGCCCATGAGAACGGTCAACAGGAACCCATAGCGCCTCGTCCAAGGCATGGGTGCTGCCATTTTTTTGTGGAACTGCTTCCGTAACAGAAACCAGAGAATTCCACCACACAGGCTAACAACAGCCAGAAGTTCAACCAGGGGATACGACTGCCAGATGTTGCAGCAGACCTCAGTCGGATAGACAATATATTCAAACGCAATGTAATTCAGACGCGATTGAAACTCATCGAAGAAAATATATTCGGCAATACACAGGAACGGCAAAAACAGAAATGCAATCACCCATGTCGCATCCAGTAACCAGCGGCTGGTTCGCCCTGTAATTCTCTGGTTTGACACCAGGGTGATGTGTAATAATTGTGGTACAACAAAGCACAGCGCAACCAGCACATCAAACTGAAATCCGACGAAGAACAGTCTGAGCCCCTGCCAGAAAGTAAGTTTTACCAGATCGACATAGGTCACCACCATCACAGTTCGCAGCAGGATCAGATAGGACACCGTGATCGCAAAAATGATGGCGATCACGCTATACCGCCCCGACCATTCTGAGAATGCAGATAACCAGCTCCGTTGATTCCACGCCCCGTTTTGAAGCCCCGATGATGCAGCGATGTCGGATTCTGACTGATTTCGTTCGGAACCGGATGCGGGCAATTTTTTTAACATGTCTCGAAAATCCTTCTTCGAAAATCATCTCAGGGATATATGTATTGCTAGTTCATAGTCAGAGGAGGCAAGTTAAAGAGCCCCGATCCAACTCCGAATCATTTAGTAGTTCTTTATAAAAAAAGGCAGCATCCACTCTCTATTTTGCAACCACTCGTACTCCTAATTTATTAGTAGTACGAGATAAAAAAAGAGTCACAGACGATTATCTTGCTGTGCTTCCTGATCGAGTTTTTCTGGCTCCTGATGCTCTAACAATTCATGCAATTCGATTCGACCATTGTAGGCATCAAAATCATGTACTGAATAACCAAAGTCATGCAGCGCGCCTGCAGTCCAGGTCGGCCAGGGAGACCAGTTTGCACGCGGCGAGGCAAGCACATCGACAGGCACCCATACACATCCAATGAAAACGGCTATCGTGCAAAGACAGGCAGAAGCAGTAAATCCTGAAAGCGGTTTTCGACTGGTCACACCTTGATTTTTCGCGATTTGTGTCAAACGCCTTGCGCGCTTCGCGGTGAGACTATTGCCTCGCCCAAACGCCAGTGGTGTCGGAGTTTTATCTGTCTGTGATGTGCTGTATTCAATGATAGTTAACAAAGTGCGCAAGTACATGGCGATCTCCGTTGGTGAGTCGATAGCCGCTTCATCACAGGCAAATTCCCGGCTCAAAGCAGACTGCTGTGATGCCCACCAGACCATCGGATGAAACCAGAAGACTGCCTCCACTAAACGCTGAAGAAATAGCTGCAGAGGATGTCCTGTTTTGAGGTGCTCCAATTCATGCCGAATAATAAAATTCAGTTGTTGTTGGTCAAACCCAAGTAAATACTCGGGCAATACAATATAAGGATGATGAAATTGTGAGCAGAATGGAGTCATCAGCCTGGTACTTGTCAACAATCGAAGTCTTTGCTTCAACGCAGTGCCTGATGTCTCAGGTACCTGGTTCTGATTCTTATCGGAAATAATTTGACTGGGTTCAATCAGCTGACATGTTTTGAGAAATTGATTTACTTGCACAGCACGGATCAAAAACACCAATAGAGAGATAACAGCTCCTGTTGACCAGATCAAAAACAATGCACGTCCTACTTGAAACTCGAGACTTACCAGTGTTGTTGCGCTCTCCGAATTGATTAAAGACCAGGGTTGAAACAATCTGGGATGAGGGAACAGCAAACCAACAACCACTAATACCAATAAGACTGCATAACAAATTGTCCACAGTCGGCACTGCACACGTTCGCTGCTTACCAGTCGCCCTAACCAATGGGCCACGATAATCACAATTGCGGCCTGCACAGAGACTGAAACGACCATCTCAAGAAATTGAGTTGAAGTCATGCATCTTTCTCCAGAGACTGAATTGCCTGTTTTAATTCCTCAATATCCGATTGTGACATGGAATCGCTCCCGACCAGACTAAGCAAGAGTGACTTAACTGAACCACCAAACAGACGCTGTGTCAGGTCGTCTGCCATACTGCGACTGACCTTCTCCCGCGAAACTGCTGGCTCATAGACAAACGCGCGGCCTTCTTTCTTTTTATTAACAACATTTCGTGTTTCATCGAGTATTTTCAATGTCGTCATCACAGTCGTATAGGCCAACGGACGTTCCAGGGAATCGACGACTTCCTGGACTGTTGCACGACCTTTTTTCCAGACAATATCCATTACTTCGAGTTCACATTTGGTTAAATGAAGTTTTGTCATCAATCAATTCCTTTCACTCGAATGGACATTCACTCTATTCTTATAGCTCAATGTTTACATCAAAAACACTGCCAAACAGACCACATTAAATGCCCAGCTCAAAGCGAATTTATCCTGCGAGCCAGTTGCTGATAGGTCGAAGTATCCAGCGATTCGGAGAGAATTCGAACTCTGCCATCTCCCCACAAAAAAAGCGAACCACCGGGATGTCGACTGGAAAATTCACACTCATCACAGAGTTGACAGTTTGGCGAGGTCATTGCACTGCCCACAATGCGGCATGCGGCATCCTCTCCCGAATAGTCTACTCCCATCCAGGTTGAAGGCACCTGTGCCATTGTTCGTTCACCAACAATGATTGTATTGCTTAAACCACGCACTAACTGGGCAAAACGAACCGGGATTGATTCACGAAAAGTGCCATCTCCCGGAGGTGCTGGTATACCATCGTCTGCCTCGACTGTTCCATAAACGCCTACATAACTAGCTGTTGGAAGCTCAATGAGCGGAACCATCGTCGCGCTGACTACATTTTCTTTATAAAGCATAAACGTGGGATCAACGATATCTGATGGACACCGAAAGTTTGCAATCGAAACACTTCGAGCCAGCTGATTGGAGGGGTGACCGATCACCAGATTTCGATCGATTTGATCATAAATGGCCCGTTGTTCCAGATAGGGTAACAAGGGAACTGCCCAGCCATAGATGGATTTTTTCGAGCTCTCCCACTGCCAGCCAGCAGGTAAACATCCACTGGTATCGTGATAAGAGTGCAGCGCCAGGCCGATTTGTTTGAGTTGATTTTTACACTGCAACTGGCGTGCTGCTTCACGAGCTGAGCCAACAGCCGGAAGAATCAGACTGACTAGAGTGGTGATCACTCCAAACGTTACCAACAATTCCAGCACTGTAAAACCACGGCATCGAGAACCTTTCCACTGCGGGAACGACAAGCTGCCTTTCATCTGATTCGATCCATGAGTCATGAGTTTTACTTCTATTTTCAGTCTCCATTCCATTGCGAAGCTGGTTTTTACTAATCCTTTAGTACTTTGTCAAGTGTTTCTTTTCAGCAGAGCTACACCGCAATTCGACACCGACTGTGCTGGAATTTAAGGTTGAAAGTTCCTGGAGAAAGCCCCCCAGGCGACCCACGCTAATCAATTATTCTTCCTGGAACGCTTGATTATTTTTTCTATTTCTACTGCCAGGAAAACGAGCGTCGAGAGAGCCAGCGTGATTGCAAGTTCCCCGGCCGAGAGTGGCATGGTTTTGAAAATGGGGTTGAGAAAGGGCACATAAATCGTGAGCATCTGAAGTATGAACGTCAGTAAGACGGCCCCAAGGAGCGGCATGTTCGAGAGTGCCCCTTGAGCAAAGAATGACTCCTCTTCGGAACGAATGGCCAAGACGTGCCCCATTTGACTCAAACAGAGAACAGTGAAAACCATTGTCTGCCAGTGGGTTTGTTTAGCGTCGATGAACCAAGCCTGAGTCATGATGGAAATAGCGCCCATCAGAAGCCCTACCCAGATAATATGCGTTCCCAGACCTCGTGCAAAAATACTCTCCTGCGGGTCTCGGGGAGGACGACTCATGATATTTCTCTCACCCGGCTCGGCGGCTAATGCTAGACCAGGAACACCATCGGTGACCAGATTGATCCACAGAATATGAATGGGCAACAGAGGAATCGGTAACCCTAGAAGCGGCGCCAGAAAGATCGTCCAAATCTCTCCTAAATTGCTGGTCATCGTGTATTTGATAAACTTGCGAATATTATCAAAAATTCGCCGGCCCTCTTTGACTGTTTTCACGATGGTGGCAAAGTTATCATCCAGTAGTAGCATGTGAGATGCTTCCTTGGAGACATCGGTGCCAGTGATGCCCATCGCCACACCAATATCGGCCCGTTTTAAAGCCGGCGCATCATTGACGCCGTCTCCCGTCATTGCCACAAAGTGCCCTTTATCCTGCAGTGCTTTGATAATTTTCAATTTTTGTTTTGGGGCCACTCGTGCATAGACTCGAATCTTTTCCACCTTATTTTCGAATTCATCCAGCGAAAGCTGTCCCAGTTCCTGTCCAGTCATAACAGACTCCCCTTGCCCACGGAGAATTCCGACTCGCCTGGCGATCACTTCGGCTGTTAACGGGTGGTCCCCTGTAATCATCACCGGATGGATGCCTGCGGAACGACATTGCGCCACTGATTCTTCTGCTTCGGGCCGGGGTGGGTCCAACATACCAACGATTCCAATCAGGACCAGATTGGATTCAACCAGTTCGGAAGTCAGCGTTTCAGGTAGTGCATCCCAGATACGCAGCCCCAACCCCAAGGTCCTCAGTCCGTTACCGGCAATCTGCTCTGACACTTCCAAAACCTCAGAGTGATTGATCTCTGACTGACCTTCAGAAGCCAGGCTCTGTTCCGAGCGTTCTATGATTTTCTCAGCTGCCCCTTTAGTGAAAGAAATGACCTGACCGTTTTCCCACGGATGGAATGTCGTCATTAACTTGCGTTCCGAGTCAAAGGGGATCTCGGCTAATCTGGGATATTTTTCGTCAAGCCTCTCTCGAGTGAAGCCCTTTTGTTGCGCCAGTTCAAACAGCGCAATTTCAGTAGGATCACCGATAATTTCATCTGAACCATCAAGCTGCGCATCATTACAAAGCGCTAATGCTATCAGTAATTTATCGGATGGGTTCTTTTCTACAGACGTACCTTCTGAAGTTGGGGCTGAATGAAAAGATGCCAGATTATCAATTTCACAAACTTGCCCAGCGACATAAACCTGCTCCACAGTCATCCGATTCAAAGTCAATGTCCCTGTCTTGTCAGAGCAGATATAGGTCACTGATCCGAGTGTCTCCACAGCCGGTAGTTTTCGAATCAGTGCGTGTTGTTTGACCAGTTTCCTGGCTCCGAGTGCCAGTGAAATCGTAATCACTGCAGGTAACGCTTCGGGAATGGCTGCGACCGCCAGAGAAATCGCCGTCAGCAGCATGAGCAAAGGGGGTTCGCCGCGCATCAGGCCGGCTAGAAAAACAATGGCACAAATCGCCAGCACCGCATACGCCAGCTTTTGACTAAACAGACTCAGTCGCTTCTGAAGTGGTGTCCGCCCTTCTTCCTGATCCTGCAGTAAAACAGCGATCTGCCCAAGTTCCGTCTGCATGCCTGTGCCGACGACCAGACCACGCCCGCGACCGAAGGTAACCAACGTCCCTTTATAAGACATATTTTTTCGGTCGCCGAGAGCAAGATCTTCTTTTTTGAGTGACTCAGTCTGCTTCTCGACGGGCAGAGATTCTCCGGTTAAAGCAGCTTCATCGACCTGAAGCTGGACTGCTTCCGTCAATCGCAAATCAGCCGGCACTACATTACCTGCTTCCAGTACGACCAGATCTCCGGGAACCAGCTGCTCTGCAGTGATAGATTCAATCTGCCCATCCCGTATCACGGTCGTCGAAGGGGCTGCCATTTTTTTCAAAGCAGCCATCGCCTTTTCAGCGCGATATTCCTGAACGAACCCGAGGACGGCATTCAACAAAACAATCACCGCAATCGTGATCGTATCGGCCGGTTCCCCAATGACTCCCGCAATGACCGCTGCGGCAATCAACACCAGGATCATGAAATCCTTAAACTGATCCAGAAACATCATCCCTAAAGATTTACGCTCTTTTTCGATCAGTAGATTTGGCCCGTAATGTTCCAGACGAAGCTGGGCTTCCTGAGAACTCAATCCCTGGTCGGACGTTTCTAATTTCTCCACAACATCTGGCAAATCAAACTGGTGCCAGTTAATTGATTTTGTATCTTCTGCGCTCATCACATACCTCTAGCAAACCGAATGAAGCATGAGGTGTATTGAGACCAAACAACTCCCCTCGATTGGGATTCCTTATATCTGATTTTGATACGCATCATCATCACTGCTCAAATAGTTATTCCAGGATTCGTGCAGCAGAACGTTCTGTGATTTTATCGAATTCTCCCCGATTCAGCTATGGTCATCCGAATTCGGCAATGAGAGAAGAATTCAAAATTGAATCCGTAAAAATAATTTGAACTGATTACGCAATAGACGTGATGGCACATGTCTTGTTAGAATGAAAAATCAGCAAGTCAGGGACAATCTGAAAACAATTTTAACGATTCCGGGATCAATCAGTATCAGACGGGATTGACCACAGCTTGTTCTATTGACGCCTTTCGAGGAACAGGAGATTCACAATGAATGACCATGTGCCAGGAAACCGATTCTCGCGTCGTGAACTACTGCGTGTTGGCGGTTTGGGCACGCTGGGCATTTCGTTGCCTCAACTGCTGGCAGCACAGACCTCGGGTGCGGAAAAAAGGAATCAGCAAGCTTCAAAAGCAGATGCTTGTATTGTCATTTTTCTGAATGGCGGTCCCAGTCATCTCGATATGTGGGACATGAAACCAGCAGGACCAATTGAGATTCGCGGTGAGTTCGACCCGATTCCCACATCTCTTTCTGGAGTCAACGTGTGCGAGCACCTACCGCATCTGGCCAGACAAATGCATCGCGTGACTTTAATTCGGTCGATGAATCACAGTGTGAATAATTCACACGCAGCAGCCGTTTATGCTGCTCTCACTGGACACGACCGGGGTGAACAGGGAGGTGGGGCCAAACCTGACGACCACCCTTCGCCAGGCGCAGTCCTCGCAAAACTGCGTCCTGCTCCCACGGGGGCACTCCCCTACATCACACTCCCTTACAAAACAAAAGAGGGAGCGGCTGGCCCCCTGCAACCCGGCTTTTTAGCCGGTTTTATGGGCGCGGCTTACGATCCGTTTTGGGTTCTCGATGATCCCAACAAGCCCGATTTTCACGTCCGTAATCTATCGTTACCGGACGGTCTGGCGCTGGAGCGGATGAATGCCCGTCGTGGACTGCTTTCATCGCTGGACCGAGGTTTGGGTGCAGAGTCCAACCAGACCCTGGCGTCCATGGATGATTTTCAAAGGCAGGCATTTGAACTGTTAACGTCGAATCAGGCACAACGGGCTTTCAGGCTGGATGATGAACCTGCAAGTGTCCGCGACCGTTATGGCAGAAATATCTATGGACAAAGCGTCCTGCTGGCACGCCGATTGATTGAAGCGAAGACGCGCGTCGTAACGATGTCGTGGGCGCCACATGCCAATGCTACCTGGGACACCCATGGGCAGAATTTCAAAAGTCTGAAAACAAGATTATTACCACAGTTTGATGCCGCCTGTAGCAGTTTAATTGAAGACCTCGCCCAGCGCGGCCTGCTGGAACGAACCCTGGTGGCGGTATTAGGCGACTTTGGCCGGACCCCGAAAATTAATAATAACGCCGGACGCGACCACTGGAACTCATGTTACTCGATTATGCTGGCGGGTGGCGGCGTTAAAGCTGGTCTGGTCTACGGTGCCAGTGATCGCTCGGGCGCCACGCCCATACAGAGCCCGGTTACACCTGGAGATATCGTAGCGACAATCTACCGCTTACTGGGAATAGACCATCATCACATTCTGTATGATACGTTGAACCGTCCCCACACTGTCGTCCCCCAGGCGCGGATCATTCACGACCTGATTGCCTGACCAAAACGAACTCTACTGATTTTCCAAATCGGTCTTCCAAGCCACTTTCTCGCTGCATTTTACCAGACCAGATCAATCAAAGTTTGAAATTCAGATTCTGACTCTCTAAACTGCTTGATATAAATCAAAATCGTCTCATATTCTTCGCTCTTTATCAGACTTTTACCCAAACTGAATTCCCTGCGGTTCTCGTTCGCTCACACACCGAAGGTATCACACTCCGGCTGCTAGTTGGAATCACAAATAATAAGACGCTTCAACATGAATTTTCATGATACCAGAGATGGAATCCGTTGAATCCTTGACTCTGCGAATCGCACCGGTTCTAATCACTCGTTCACGCAGTTTCTTATCTGGAATGTGGGGAAAATGAGTTCTAATGAGCGATATTAAAATTGAAGTATGGGACGCCACCGGAAATAAAAGACAAGTTGTTGAAGTTCCGAGTGATGCCGAAATTGATCGTCTCATCTCCGTTCTGATTGGAAGGATGAATCTTCCGAGTCATAGCCCGGACGGACAGCTGATGAGCTATAAATTTCATCACAAAAGTTCGGGACGCCAGCTCTTACACTCTGATACGTTAGAGTCTGCTCAGGTTCAAGATGGTGATATTCTCCGCCTGCAACCCGAAATCACTGCAGGATCTTGAACAAACAGGGTGAAAGTGAATCTTATGAATGATGTTCTGAATTTGACTGATATCGACCAGCCCGATGATCGGTTTTCGCGATTTAATTTGATCGGTTGGTGGGATCAGGAGAAACTGTCTTCCTCGAATGCTCTGGTCATTGGTGCGGGAGCAATTGGAAATGAGTTGATTAAAAATCTTGCTCTGTTAGGTATCGGTAACCTGATGGTTGCCGATCTGGATAACATTGAGAACTCCAATCTGTCACGATCCATTCTCTATCGTGAAGCCGATTGCGGGCGCAGCAAGGCTGAAGTTGCTGCGGAGCGGGCACGTTCAATCTACCCGGAAATGAAATCGCACTTCTTTCACGGCAATGTTGTCTATGATTTGGGGTTGGGTGTCTATCGATGGGCCGATGTCATCCTCGGTGGACTCGATAATCGCGAAGCACGTGTTTCGATAAATCAATCTGCTTCACGTGTTGGTAAGCCTTGGATTGACGGCGCAATAGAACGGCTTGATGGGGTGGCCAGGGTTTTCAACCCTCAGACGGGGCCATGCTACGAATGCACGATGAACGAAATCGACTGGAAAATGCTTGAGTCTCGAAGAAGCTGTGCCCTGTTGACTCGTGACGAAATGGAACAGGGAAAAGTCCCGACAACTCCGACAACCTCATCCGTCATTGCAGGGATTCAGGTTCAGGAAGCGGTAAAGATGATTCATGGACTCGAAACGCTTGAAGGACAAGGGTTTGTTTTCGATGGTACGAATCATCAGAGTTACCTTGTGAAATACTCTCGCCTGGAAGATTGTCCAACACATGAAATATTTGAACCAGTCATTGAACTTTCGCAGAACAGTCAGATCCAGGCTGGTACGTTTCTTGAGCTCATTTTATCTGATCTCGGTCCGGAAGCCGTTGCAGAGTTTAATCAGGATTTAATCGAATCATTCACGTGTCATTCCTGTCAGGAAACTGAAATTCACCACTCTTCCCTGGGCCAAGTCACTGAGAGCAATGCCATTTGCCCCGATTGTGGGGAACAACGGGCGCCTCAGTTTTTTCACTCTCTCAATTCTAAGTCGAAATTCCTTGATCTGACACTAAATGAATTGGGAGTCCCCTTGTGGGATATTCTTACGGGGCGAGTGGGGATGGAACAGAAATTTTATGAATTATCTGGAGACCGCCAACAGGTGTTGGGGTCTCTCGAAGCAGGGAAAACAAAATAATGGCCGGCCCCGATATACATCAGTTAAAAAAAGAGAAGTTCCCGGAAGCAGAATTCCCGATCAAGCCACACTCTGATTTTCGACTTTTAATCTCCCCGACTGTCCACCAGGGCATCCAGGATCACGCTTCAAACGATACCAGCGTCGAAATTTGCGGTGTTCTTGTCGGAGAATGGCAACAAGATGAGAATGGCCCTTTTGCTAGTGTCACTCAATACATTCGTTGTAATCAGGCAGCCAGTAAATTTGCCGAAGTCACATTTACACATGAATCATGGTCTCAGATCAATAGTGAAATGGATTCTAAATATTCGGACTTGAGAATTATTGGCTGGTATCACTCTCATCCTGATTTTGGAATTTTTCTTTCTGATCGTGATGTATTCATACAGGAGAATTTTTTTTCCGGCCCCGGTCAAGTTGCTTATGTCGTCGACCCTGTTCGCAAGCTGGAAGGCGTGTTTGAATGGCGAAACGGAAAACCGGTTCTCATGAGTCATTATTGGGTGGGGGAAAAAGTCTGGAGCCTTGAAGCCAGCCAGACACCTTTAACTCAGACCGGCAGTATCTCGCAACATTCCTCACCGGATCCGCGAGCGGCTGCGACACAACAGCATGAAGAGCACCCTCTGATGCGAGGATCCATTCAACTTATGATGGGGCTCTGTCTGTTTCTGATTGGTTACCTGCTCGCTGGAACAAAATCAAGATGGGAGCAGGAAATGATTGTGACCGGTGTTGTCGAACACTATGGCACAAATAAATTGATCAAGCCTGGATTCGAGGATAAACTCAGAGAAGTGAATCAGCGCCTACAGGAAGTCAATCACCTGTTTGGAACTCTTTCAACAACAATGCCAGAGGACGCAACCAAAGAGCAGATTGAACTTGAAAACAAGAAGCGAACAGCGATTTCACAAACACTTACTCTTTGTTCGCAAGCGTTGAGCATGATTCAAACACAATATGGGCTGACAGATCAGGAACGCAAAGCACTGACGAAGTATATTCAGCGAAAGCAAAGAGAGCTCCAAAATGGCTCGAAAACGAATTCCAAATCGGCTGATGCTTCACATGAAAAACAATCCGAAAAGCAAGAGGATTCCGAGAAGAAACCAAATGCCAAAAATAAAGTATCTCAAGAATCTGAGATATTGAAATCAGAGAGTCAATAGGGATACACTATTTTATCGCCATTTTATTTATCTGTGATGAGACGATAAGTAAACGAAGGACGAATTCATCAATTTAAGGATCACATGATGTCAGATTCCATGAAGATCACGTCAGATGAGCTCTATGCACCTGATGTTGATGAATATGTCGAACTGCAGTCCTTTCTCCGGAGAGATGCAGGCCCGATCAATGATCGCCCCTGGATCGTTCGTGTCATCTATGCCAACTGGTTCTATATGGCATTTTGCGGTGGTGTGGGCGCATTTCTGGGGTGGCTGATACTGGAACCATTCTTTGATGACAATGAAATCGGCGAGGAATTCAATCTTGCGGCACTGCTTCTGTTTCCCGTAACGGCTGCTTTTATTGGTCTTTTTCTGGGAGCCGCAGAAGGCCTGATTTGTAGAAACAGCCTGCGGGCACTGAAATCGAGTGTTGTCGGCCTGGGTGTGGGATTTCTTGGGGGACTCATTGCATTATTTCCCACGGGAATCGTATTTGGCATCATGTCTGCCATCGCTCTTGGCTTAATGGAAGACCCTCTCCCTGGAGAAATGCCGACGGGCATGGCCCTGCTGGTCCTGATGATGGGACGGGCCGCGGCATGGAGTATCGTTTCGATTCCTGCAGGCATCGGACAGGGAATTGCCTTGAAGGAAAAAAAAGTCATTATCAATGGCCTGGTGGGAGCCGTTCTAGGAGGTCTTATCGGAGGACTTTTGTTCGATCCGCTCAGTCTGGTCCTCACCAGTGAAGATGGCCAGGCAACCTACTCCAGAGCAGTTGGACTCACAACCATTGGGATCTTTGTGGGACTGTTTATCGGGCTAGTTGAGGGTTGGACGAAAACAGCCTGGGTCTTGATGCAGAAAGGACCACTCGCCGGGAAACAATTTATCATTTATAAAGACACAACCGTTTTGGGAAGTTCACCCAAAGCCGATATCTATCTATTCAAAGACGATGCGATTGAACCGCGACATGCATTAATTATCAATCGAGGGGGGCGTTTTGAAATTGAAGATTGCAGTACCCCTGATGGGACCTATGTCAACGGGATCCCCATCACCGCCAGCACATTACATGATAAAGACCAAATTGTACTTGGAAAAACAGTACTGGAGTTTTCTTTGAAAGAGAACTCCAGTTGAGACGCCTTTTTCCTGATCCCTTTTAATCCATCTCATTCAATCTTAGACCAAGAAAAATTGCACTATGACTATTCGTGTAACATGTAGTTTTTGTGGAAAGCAAATTAAAGCCAAGGACTCCGCTGCCGGAAAAAAAGGGAAGTGTCCAGATTGCGGCGGAGTCATCAAAATCCCGAATCCTGATGAAGAAGAAATTTATGATGCCGAGTCAACAGGTGAGGATGATCCATTTGGCTTTGACGATTTTGACCCCAATGAAGGAGAATCCGTTCCCTCCGCACAGAGAAAGGCTTGCCCCAGTTGCGGCGAAGACATCGCCAAGTCAGCATCCAAATGCCGATTTTGTGGAGAAATATTTGATCCGGCACTGAAAGCGAAAGCCAAAAGAGAGGCTAAGAAAAACCGGAAGAAAGACAATGCAGACGTCGATGAGGATATGACAACAGGCGACTGGGTGGTTGCCGCTATTTGTTCAGGCATTGGGTGTATTGCAGGAATTGTCTGGATGATTCAAGGGAAACCCAAAGGGGGAAAAATGGTTCTGGTATCAATCGGTTTTGCCGTCCTCTGGAATGTCATTTCTGCTGTAATCAGAGCTCTGAATCAGAATTAACCGTTTTTCACAGTTCAGTAAATTCATGGAAGTCTTAGAACCCGTTTACCCGATACAAAGACCTCCCCTATTGATGCTTCTTTTAAGAAATTCCTGACGTGGCTGAAAATATCGTAACTTGTGAATGTGGCGTGAAGGTTCGACTTCCGGATTCAGAGCGAAACCGTTCATTTCAATGCCCTAAATGCAAGAAGCAGATCGCATTAACGACGGACTTGAAAGTTCTATTCAGTGCTCCTCTGGATGTTGGCCAGACGGCGGTCTGTCCGATCTGTCAAAGCGATATCCAGGCGAATGAAAGCTGTGTTCAATGTCCCGATTGTGATCAAACCCATCATCGTGAATGCTGGAGTGAAATTGGTGGCTGCGGGACCTACGGTTGTCAACAGGCGCCAGCTCCAGTCGACTCTGACAAAACTTCGCAAGTACCATTAACCGCATGGGGGGATACCAAGGAGTGTCCCGCCTGCGGCGAAGTGATCAAATCAATCGCCCTTAAATGCAGATACTGTAGTACAACGTTTGATTCCACCGATCCAATGTCTCTCAATGATTTAAAAAATCAATACGATCGAGGAGAACGTGTTGATTCCATGAGGAACAGTGTGATCGGTCTGTTTGTTTTTTCGATGATCGGCATTTTGGCCCCACTCGCACTGCTGGTCAGTTTGATTTATGTACTACCGCGAAGGAAACAACTTTCACAATCAGGACCGATTACATCTATTCTTGCCTGGGTTTCGGTCGCTTTAAACATTTTTTATACCCTTTTGATGTTTCTGTTCTTTATACTGAGTAATTGAGGAAGCCTTGACTTCCTTTAATGACAATCAGCAAGATCGGCTTCCGGTTTTGTTAATTTTAATCTGGATGAGCCCTTATGGATCAGAGCAGAAGCAGTTCAAAAGAGAGCCCGTATATCCGCGTTGCAGGAGAGCGGGAAGCGGGAGTTAAATGTGCGCGGTGCAATAAAGAAATCGAACAGGGAGAATTGACCGCCAGTTGTATGCAATGTGGGGGAATTCATCACCAGACGTGTTGGACGGAATACCAGCAATGCGGGTCCTATCAATGCTCTCAAGGAACTATGAGCAAAGCCTCCACATCGGCACTCGTCATTTCACGAGACGATCTAAACCATGCAGAGCCACTTCCTGTCATCCCAAGTTACACGGACAACGCGCTGACCATTTCTGAAAAACCAAAACAGATATGGAATAAGCTTGCAATCTGGGCATTTGTCATCGCGCTTCTGGGCATCCCCTTGTTTGGGATCATCACGGGGCTCTTCGCCATGATCCTGGCCTGCATAGCATTAGTTTCTCATCCGACTCACAAAAAAGGATTCGCTTTAGCTGTTGCAGGGTTAATGATCGGCTTTTTCGAAATTATCGGCTGGTCTGCAGGATTGTATTTTTACATGGACACGCCCCGCACCAATTCGATTGCATTCAGTGAATATGCCTTTGACCCTACATCCCTGGACAATTTACCAGCCGACTTAAAGAGAGCAATGAAGTCAAATGTCCTGATCGAAGTCAACAACGGCCTGTTCGGCCGAGGAATGGGTAGTGGAGTCATTTTAACATCAGTCAATGGAAAGTCTTTGATTGTGACAAATCGTCATGTGATTGACTCTGAGTATAATGACGACTCTCGGGACGTAGTAGCTGACGACTTTGACAAATCGGATCCGGTCACAGTCCAGGCCATTGGTCAAATTCCTGTCCAAGGCCAGATTGAATGGATTGCGCCACATGGAATCGATCTGGCCTTGATCTCGGCACCGCTCGACAAAGAAGTCATAAGTGATGCATTCTGGAACAAGAAAAAAGCCCCGCTGATTGGTTCAAAAGTCTTTGCCATTGGTAATCCGCATGCCCTTGGCTGGACGCACTCCACTGGCAATCTTTCTCAGTATCGGAAACAGACCAAGGGCGCGTTTACCTACCAGATCATTCAAACAACCACCCCGCTGAATCCCGGAAATTCAGGTGGCGGGTTATATGATGAGAACGGATTTCTCATTGGCATCAACACGATGACGGGAGATAAAAGAGTCGCAGAAGGTCTCGGCTTTGCCATCTCAATAAATACGCTGTTCGACTTGATACCAGGCACTTTTCAAATCCCGGCTCAGCAGGGTAAAATAGAAAGCGATGATGCCAATGTATCCGAAACAAATAACTAATCGTAATAATCAAGGTTCCATTTAGATGAGCAATGTTCGACTGCGGAGGCTCGCTGCTGACTATGCCAAACTGAAAGAATATGTTCGCCTGCATCCGCGTGTTTCTCTTTTGCAAGTCACCGGAGATCCACCTGAAAAATTTCAGTTGCAATACGTCATCAAAAGCGTCCGCATGCAAAACCAGGAAGTGGTTCCGGTCAAAACCCATACTGTAGAAATTTCTCTACCCCGGAACTACCCACGAACACCACCACAGTGCCGCATGCTCAGCCCGGTCTTCCATCCCAATATCGCGCCACATGCAATTTGTGTCGGCGATCATTGGAGCGCCGGTGAGTCATTGCAGTCAATCATCATCCGTATTGGTGAAATCCTGGCGTATCAGAGTTACAACCTCAAAAGCCCGCTCAATGGAGAAGCCGCCCGCTGGGCCGAACAAAACAGTGAGGAGTTTCCCACAGATACCGTAAGCCTTCTCCCGGAAGAAAAGAGTAAGAAAAAACAACCTGTATCCAGGACAGAAGAATCGAACGAGAAGACTCAGAGTCAAAGAATACTCGTTTGCCCTTCATGTCAGGCTAAATACCGATTACCAGCAGAATTTCAGAAACGCAAAGTCCGCTGTAAAAAATGTGAAGCAATCATCGAAATCCCTGTTGTATAAAAATCATGGATATCCATATCAATCAACATCACCGTCCCCTCACTGGAAGTTCTTCTCAAATTCGGGATGAGGGAGAGAGCGAGGTGACTCAAAAAAATCAACTTCCTGATGAGCTTGATGAGACTCACGAAGAGATTGATGAGGAATACTTACAGGCGCGAATCAGAGTGTTCCGGAAACGGCAACGTGTTATGCTGGGATTCTCTATTTTTGTCATCTTGGCGGCGTTCAGCATGAGCACACTGGACACCGGGAAGGTGGAAGTCAGTTGGTTTCCTCAACTGCCTATCCCCGAACTGTGTGGCTCTCGTGCCATCTTTGGCGTCAGCTGCCCGGGCTGTGGTCTCACCAGAAGCTTTATCGCTCTGGCAGATGGAAACCTGGCAGCATCTTTTCAACAGAACCGAATCGGCTGGATCATGGCTTTGACGTTGATTGCTCAAATCCCGTATCGCATTTATATGATGTGCCAACCACCCCTGTCGGTAATGGACCTCCGCTGGCCGAAATGGTTCGGCACACTCCTGATTGCCATTCTCATCGGGAACTGGTTGTCCAAGGCCCTGATATAACTCTCCAGGTGACAGCAGCCCCGCTGACGAAAGAAAAAGAATCAGGCCGAGGTTGGCAGAAGTTCGCGAATTGGCTTACCAAACGGCAAAATTGGCACGGGGCGCCCCTGGAGATCATGTAATACAAATTCATGATCAATTCCCAGATGCCGGTACACAGTTGCCCAAAGATCATTGGGAGTCAAACGACGTTCAACCGGATATTCTCCCTTGGGATTTGTCGCACCAATCACTTGACCGGTTCGCATTCCGCCACCGGAAACCAGAACCGACATTGCTTTTGGCCAGTGGTCGCGACCGGGCTGCATGACTCCGGTCTGCGTTCCTCGTTGAACCGAAATTTTGGGAGTCCGACCAAATTCCCCAGTGACGACCAACAACACTCTGCGATTCAGGCCACGTTGATAGAGATCTTCAATCAAAGCTGAGACAGCCTGATCGTAAGGAGGCAAACGCCAGTCACAGTCTTTAAACAGATGCGCATTGACGGCGTGCGAATCCCAGTTATAGGCAGCCGTCTTGGGTGTTGGTTTGCCGGGAAATGGGTGCTCCCAGACCATCGTGACGAATCTCACGCCTGATTCAACCAGACGTCGGCCCAGAATGGCCCGCTGACCATACGCATTCCAGCCATAGCGATCGCGGATTTCTTTGGGCTCTTTGGAAAGATCGAATGCGTTGCGTACTTTTTCACTGGTCAGCATATCGATGGCTTGACGGTTAAAGCTGTCCATGGCTTCCATTGAGCCACTCTTATCGACGTCACGCCGGAATTTATCAATTCCTTTCAGCATGGCAATCCGGTCATCCAGCCGCGTTTCCATCGAAGCTTTGACGCCAATGTTCTGTACTTTGAAATCGGGATTACTGGGATCGCCGGCCACCATGAACGGTGTCGAGGAAGGTCCGAGATAAGCCGGTCCCATCGCAAATGTATCAATGTTCGCCCGAGAAGAATCGACTTCAGAGACACAGACCGGCATTTCGCTGCCATTTTTCTCCAGCATTTTTTTCACAATGCTGCTGACAGCGGGAGCGTCATTAATGGTTCCCACGGGCGTTGCAGGAATGCGACCTGTCATCAATCGTTTATGTCCGCCACCATGATCCGCAAATTCATGATGAATAGAGCGGATCAGTGTGAACTTATCTGCGATCTTCGCGTGCTGGGGAAGCATTTCACACACATCAAGACCAGGCACGTTCGTCCGGATCGGATCCAGTTCGCCCCGATACTCTGCCGGAGCCCCTGGTTTCATGTCATAGGTTTCCATATGAGGCGGACCGCCGGGAAGCCAGACAAAAATCACCGAAGTGTCTTCCGTTGAATCCCCGATCGCTTTCGCCAAAGCCTGTTGACGAAGTAAATCGCACATCCCCAGACCAAGCATGCTCGATCCACCAATTTCCAGGAACGTACGGCGTTTCATGGGGCCAGCGCAGCGACCTTTTGAAGATCTCACACTCATTATTATCTTCCCAATCGAAAAAATCTCGTTTCATACTTCTCAACAAGAACACATCAACGTATTGTAATGTATATTGCATCGTTTAGAATAGAAATTCAAGTTCAATTTATTTCAGAATCTCCTGGAATTAAAATTGAAATCAGTCAAATTGTCGTTAAATACGGTTTTGTAGCCAATTTAGGCCTTTTTAATCAGGCTGGTCCCAGTACTGATGAGAAGCAAATCCGCTGGTTTGAAGACTGTGGGAAGATTTATGAAATTCAAATCCATACTCCTGATGATCGCTGCCTGCCTGGTAATTCTGTCTGGAGGGGCTCCTTCTCTGTCTTATGCAGGCCAACTTACAGGGTATATTCCGAACCAGGCACAGGCGATTGAGTTAAGTGATCCGGACGCCCGGCAACAATTGCTCGTGACGCTGGAAGAAAAACCGGGGTCAGTGCGTGATGTCACGCGAGAAGTGACCTACCAGGCTCAACCAGAGGGAATTGTTCAGGTCAGTGATACGGGCTACGTCACCCCTCTTGCCAATGGTACAGCGACGATCACCGCACAGTTCACATCCGCAACACCACTCAACATCCCTGTGCGTGTCTCATCGTTTGAAAAGCGCCGTCCCGTCAGTTTTTATAATGACGTCATCCCACAATTGACCCGGGGTGGCTGTAACAGCGGCGCCTGTCACGGAACTCCCTCCGGAAAAAACAATTTCCATCTTTCGCTGCTCGGTTTTGAACCAGTGAATGACTTTGAATATATCACGAAAGAATCTGTGGGACGCCGCATCAATCCGGGAGCCCCGGAATTGAGTTTATTGCTGCGCAAAGCAACCGGTGATCTCCCACATGGCGGAGGCAGTCGATTCAAAGCAGATGGTGCAGAAGTCAAACTGATCAGCCGTTGGATTCAAGAAGGAATGCAGTACAACCCGGCAACGGAACCGACGGTGGAACGGATCGAAATCTTTCCCCAGGTCCGCGTTCTTCCAGTCCATGCAACGCAACAGCTTGTCGTAACGGCTTATTTCTCTGATGGCACAACGCGGGACATTACCCGCATGGCAGAGTATAAGCCGAACCAACCCAAAATGTCCGAAGTGGATCACCACGGCGTGGTCCAGCTCAAAGATCTCACCGGAACGACATCGGTGATGGTTCGCTTTCAAGAACATGTTGCCGTTTTTATGACTACAATTCCGCTAGGAAAACCAACGCCGAACCTGCCACAGCCTGAAAACTTTATCGACGAACATATTTTCGCGAAACTGGCTGTGTTAGGCTTACCTCCCTCCCCCCTGTGCGATGATTCCACGTTTCTGCGACGAGTGACGTTAGACATCACCGGCAGAATTCCGAGATTAGAACAAACACAGGAATTTCTGGCAGATCAGAGGCCTGATAAACGGGCGCGAAAAATTGATGAGCTACTGGACAGCCCGGGCTATGCCGATCTGTTTGCTTCTAAATGGGCAGGTATCCTGCGGAATAAGGCGGGCGGCAATCTGGAACAGATTGCTCGAGAAACATTCGGCTTTCATTCCTGGATTCGCACCAGCCTTTCAACCAATAAACCGTACAATGAATTTGTCACGGAATTAATCACCGCGCGGGGTAAAGCGGGCACCAACCCGGCGGTTTCCTGGTATCGTGCAGTCAAAGACCCAAAAGACCAGATGTCAGACATCGCCCAAGTATTTCTGGGAGTTCGAATTCAGTGTGCTCAGTGTCATCACCATCCCTATGAAAAGTGGAGCCAGGATGATTTCTACGGGTTTCAGGCATTCTTCACCACATTGGGTCGCAAAGAAGTTTACAAGCTGCCGGAAGATGACATCGTCTACCATAAGCGTATCGTAGCGGTTGCCAAAAACCCGAACACCAACCAGGAACTCAAACCGACGCCCCTTGATGGAGACGCATTAGAGATCCCGGCTCAACGTGATCCGCGCATTGATCTGGCCAACTGGGTCTGTGCACCGGAGAATCCGTTTTTCGCCAAGATCCTGGTAAATCGCTACTGGAAGCACTTTTTAGGTAGAGGGCTTGTTGAACCGGAAGATGATATTCGCGTTACGAATCCCGCGACACACCCAGAGTTGCTGAACCAGTTGGCGGAATCCTTTGTCAAATCGAATTATGATTTGAAAGAGGTCTGCCGTGCGATCTGCAACAGCCGAACTTACCAGCTCAGTTCGTTCCCGAATGAATATAACAGGGATGATGATCAAAACTACGCACGCTATTACCCGCGTCGCCTCTCTGCTGAAATCATGCTGGATGCGATGAATGACGCTGCGGGAGCAAAGAATAATTTCAATCACCAACCGGTGGGAGTGCGGGCGGTCGCATTGCCGGACGACTCGGCGAATGTCGAATCGTTCTTTCTGCGTGTCTTTGGACGTCCCCAAATGGATACCGCCTGTGAGTGCGAACGGACTGCCAATGCTGACCTGGCTCAGAGTCTGCATCTGATCAACTCCGATACGATGCAGAAAATTTTGACAGCCTCCGATGGACGTGCCCTTCAACTGGCACGCGACAAAAAGAAGGATGACCACACTCACATCACTGAACTGTATCAACACACGTTATCACGGCAACCGACTCAAAACGAGCTTGAGACGGGACTGGCGCATCTGGCCAAGAAGCGAAACCAGTCAAAAGCCGATCCTCAGAAATTATCACTGGAGCAGGCTGAGAGAGAAGCCTACGAAGATATTATCTGGGTGGTCATCAATACCAAAGAGTTTTTATTCAATCATTAAGCTCAACGAGTGAATTTCCCATGAAGACAATCAAACAGATCCAGCCGCGCGCCATTTATCTTCTGATGATGTTGCTGATAGTGCTGATAGTATCGTACCAGCAGACTGCATTCGCGCAGCTCCCGACAGCAGATCTGCGGCGGATTCAGCCCTTTGCTGCACCCGCAGGGAAAACTGTCGAACTGAAGATTTCAGGCTCAAATTTGGATAATGCTTCGGAACTACGATTCACGCATCCGGGGATTACAGCGAAACCCGTCATGTTGCCGACCGATGAATTTCATCTCCAGCCGCGAATTCAAGGCTCCCAGTTCACGGTTACGGTCTCTCCCGATGTCCCGCCAGGAATCTACGAGGCACGCGCCGTTTCTTATTTCGGCTTGTCCACGGCACGACCTTTCGTCGTTGCAGCTTCGGACAGCCGTGAAGTTCCTGAGACGGGAAATCATGCAACACGCGAAACAGCAATGACTGTGGAGCTCAATTCGGTGATCACTGGTGATGTCCCTGCGCGGGGAATTGACTGGTATCAATTTAACGCGAAAGCAGGCCAACGCGTTCTCGTTGAACTGATCGCAGAGCGAATCGATTCTCGACTGGATGGGCAGATCGTGGCGTACAATTCCCAGGGGCGCGAAATTGCCCGCAATCGGGACTGGTATGGCCGCGATCCGTTTCTTGAAATTCAGCCGAAACAGGACGAGACATTTTTTCTGGCAATTTCAGATATTCTCTATCGCGGGGGATCAGAGCATTTTTATCGCTTGAGTGTTTCTAACAAACCGCACATCGATTTTGTATTCCCCCCCGCCGGCGAACCGGGGTCAAGAAACACCTATACGATTTATGGACGCAATTTGCCTGGCGGCAGCTTCGGAAAAACGGTTTATCGGAATGGTCAAAAACTGGAGTCCGTAGAAGTAGAAATCCAGCTACCCGATGTTCCGACTCCCCCCGGCAGTTTCCAACCCGGCACTCCTCGCCAGGGTTCATTAAATGGTTTTGACTATCAACTCGAAAATTCAAATACAGTCAAAATCGGTTTTGCGACAGCGCCCGTCACACTGGAAAAGCCGGAGTTGGATCAACAAACGGTTTCGATTCCCACGGAAATTGCCGGACGATTTGACGAGCCCAATGATGAAGATGTCTTTCATTTTCAAGCGAAAAAAGGCAAGACGTACTGTATTGAAGTCATCGCCGATCGAATGACATCCAAAGTCGATCCGTATCTGGAAATTCACCAGATCACTCGATCCAAAACCGGAGAAAAGACCTTCAAAAAAATCACGGAAAATGATGACCCGCCCTCATTTTTTAGTGTCCATAGAAAGAATGCCATCAATCTCGACACCAATGACGCTTCGGCAACATTTGTTGCTGAACAGGATGGCGAGTATGCAGTCACTATTATTAACCAGTTTGGTAGTGGAGGCTCGGCAGACCTGTATCGTCTGGCGATTCGCGAACCAAAGCACGACTTTCAGTTGATCGCCACAACAGAACGCACATTACCGACAGGGAGGACAGGCTATTCAGTCACCCCGCTCTTACGACGGGGTGCGAACTGGGGAGTGCGGATTGTCGCTCCACGCCAGGATGGATTTACCGGCGACATCGTGATCACCGCGGAAAATTTACCCCAGGGTGTGTCAGCGAAGCCATTGACGTTGAGTGGTAAAACAGATCATGGAATCCTGGTTCTTTCAGCTGATGAAACGGCCAAATCCTGGGCGGGTGAAATCCGCATTGTCGGCAAAGCTCAGATCAACAACCAGCCGGTGGTCCGAGAAGCAAAATTTGCTTCCCTGATCTGGGGGCATATTTTTGCCGATGCGATCCGCGTGCGTTCGAGACTCACAATGCGGATGCCACTGGGAGTCAATGGGCAGGAATCTGTCCCCGTCATTCTGTCACCAGTAGAAGATAAAGAATGGACTGTTGAACTCAACCAGAAACTGGAAATTCCTATTAAACTTACAGGGAGCGGCTCCCGAACCGGAAATCTCACCATAGAACCGCACGAACTGTTTAGCATGTTGCGCAGCCCTCCCACCGTGAATATTGGTGAGAAAGAGACCGAGGGAACGCTGGTCATCAATTTTAAACCGACGGGTAACTTCAAAGTTGAGCCGGGACGCTATCAATTCGCCCTGCTGGGGGTCGGTGTGACGCAATATCAACATAATCGGCCTGCCAGTCTCGCAGCCGCTGCGGAAGTCAAACGCATCGAAAAACTGGTGAAGCAAATCAAGACAGAGGTTGAGCAGAAGAAAGCGAAACCCGATCAGCTCAGCCGCGCAGAACAGGCTTTGGCTAAAGCAACCGCAACGGCGAAATCCACAGAAAAGAAAGCAGCTCCCACCAATACCAAATTTGCCGTCTGGTCAAAATTGATCACCGTCAATGTCACAAAGCCAGCAGATAAAAAGTGAGCCGTTTAGCTGGCGGAGCATATTTTACCATCATGGTATCAACTGAGACTTGGTTGTTACTTCTTTCTGTCTTTTTTTCTGAAGCGTTTCATCGCTTGTTCGCGCGTCAATCCTTTGAACTTGCCTTGACGTAAAATAGCATCGAGCTCAGTTTCAATACCTTGATCCCCCTGCTCCTGCATCCATATTTTAAGTCGTTTATTTAAGCGCTGCATTTCTGCTTTGTACTTTGAATCTTCCGCCAGATTCTTCATTTCCAGTGGATCAATTTCACAATCATAGAGCTCATATTCCGGACGTTTTTTATATTTCTTCACCAGTGATCTGGCTTTTGCATCACCGGCATTTCCCGCTTCAACCATCGACTGAAAGTAATCAGTATTCATACAGATATTGGAAAATTCGGCATCGTAATTCAGATTCCAGATCAAACGATACTTTTTATCACGTACGCTACGGATGGCATATTGATCACTGCCGTTGATAATTCCTCTTGTAGTCATAATCCCATAAGTAAAATCTTTGTGATGATTTGTCTTTCCAGTCAGAACCGGGAGGAAACTGGTTCCCTCTAAAACAGGATTCTGCTCGCCTCCAGCAGCGTTGATGAACGTAGGCGTGATATCGACATATTCGACCATCGCATCAGTAATCGATCCCGGTTTTACTTTACCCGGCCAGCGAACGATTATGGCCGACTGTAAACCGTTTCCATAACAAGTCCACTTGGCAAAAGGGAATCCGTTGCCCTGTTCGCTCACCACCATCACCATCGTGTTATCATGCAAATTGTGCTTTTCGAGTGATTTCAAGATCTGCCCGACCTGATGATCAAAATACGTGATCTCTGCCAGATAATGACTGAAATAGTCTCGCACGAGAGGCGTATCAACAAGGTACGGCGGTAATTTTATTTTCTTGGGGGGATATTGGGACGCATCCCCTTTATTCCAAGGGGAATGTGGTTCATTCGAGCAGGCAAATAAACAAAAAGGAGACTTGGAACTGCTTGAATCCGCAAACAATTCGTCGATAACATCCATGTCCGGGTTATTTTTTTTACCACTATATTCGAACGGAAAAACCCGCTTCGGACTGATGTGTTTTTTCCCGGATAAAGCAACCCGATACCCTAGAGGTCTCAGATAGTGCACAATGCTTTTGGTGTCAGGTTTGGCAAATGTATGATTGGGATACGCTCCCGATTTGACCGGATACAGGCCGGTATAAATGTTGTGCCTGGTGGGCGAGCACATCGGCGCAGCCTGGAAACAGTGAGTAAACTTCATCCCCTCCGTCGCTAACTGATCAATATGAGGTGTGTGTGCCTGCCCGCCGTAACAGCCGATGTCACGAAACGTCAAATCATCGGCAATGATGAACACAAAATTGGGCCGTTCTTCCGCGTTCGCAAATGGTGCCCAGCAAAGAAGAAACAATAAACTGATTTGAACCTGAACTCGTTTTAACATCTGACTCTCATTTTCTATCAAGCTTCTGCTTCGAACAGGATCAGAGCAACAATGGCTCTCAACAAAATATTGAAACTCAAACAGAGAAACAAGCATATAAGCAGACGAATCACTGATTGATTTCTTCACACTCTAATACTTGAGCCATAAGACAAGTACACCACTACCATAGGCACAGCTGAATGTCACCAATTTTAAGAATACAAAAAACAAGAATTTGACGGTAGTGTTCCTGCTTACGCGCCATTCCCACCAACCAACGGGAAGTGCCCCGAGGGGTGCCGCAAGAAATGCCCACTCGAAGACAAGACTCAAACGACGGCAGAGTAAAAAATAGAGGACAAAGACGAACAAAAACCAGACTACCGGCAAACGATCTCGCCAGAAGGATGTTTTCTTCACATTGCGAAACTGGACACTCGCCAAAACCGGTTCCAGTGCAATAAACAGACAGAGAGGCCAAGTGAAAACAAACTCCTGTGTCCAGTAACTGATCCAGGTCGTTCCCAGTGCACCGGAAATAAAAGCGAGTGTTCGATAGCCAATCGTCCAGACTCCCATCCTGCGTTTTGCCGCTACAAAACAAGCAGGAACGGCAGCAACAATCAAACTGGCTATCAGCAACCCCAGGCACCAGTAGAACCAGCTGGCTAACCAGGCTGGTGATGGGATATCAAACGCATATTCCGGCTCCACGGTGAGAATTTGCCCCGCCCAGTCGTAGTATTTTTCTTGAGGAATATCGGCCAGGCTGAGTGTAGACTGATTCCTGGAAAGTAAAGCGGGGTCCCCAACAAAGATACAAGCGGCCCGTGAATGATTACGGACAAATACACTACCTCGGTGTAGAATGGGAGGAGTCCAGGTCAACTCACCTGTCAATACCTTACATCGCGCAAGAATTTCGCATCGCTCCGGATTGGCACGCAGTAGAATTAATTCGCCACGCTCATTGAACAAAATCAGTTTCCCATCCGCGGCAATGATTCCTGCTTGACCTAATTCGTCTGACGTATCATTATTGGATCGTTCCGGCCGTCCCGATCCCTGTTCCCATAACTCTTTGCCGGTCATGAAGTCGATGCAACGAAATTTCCCGCGCGAGGGGCGTTGAGTTTTTGACTGTTGATCGAAAATATCAAATCCATAAATCTGCTCACCCACCAGAACACTGGAAAGCACGTCGTTCGATAACGTACGCGATCGCCAGATATTCTTGAGAGGGACCTGCGGACTCAATTCTTCAGGCAACTCAAATAACTGTGAACCAGACTTAAACGGCGCTGCGATCCACAGATAAGGTTCACGATAGATCGGCCAGGCAGAATGTTCGTCGTAGCCTTGTGACAATTCGTGTTCGAGTAACACTTCCCCGGACTTGAAATCATGAATGACCACTGCATTTTCCAGGTACCCCAGGATCAACTGTCGTCCATTTCGCACAATCGGCATCGCAGGGTTATAACTGGCAGGTTCATCACCGGAGGCCCAGACAGTCTTACCATCAGATAATTTCAGGGCAACCATGCTTGCCCCTGGTCCACCGACCGGCATAAATACCAGATCATCTACAACGGTCGGAGAGCAGGAGTAACCAAAGCCCGTCCCCCCCTTACCTTGAAACTCTTCAACCACATTGCGCGACCAGATCAGTTTCCCTGAATCAGCATTCAGGCACCCGATCAATCCACTTGTTCCCGCAAATAAGAGACGTCCCCGAGCCAGAGTAGGTGTTGCACGTGGTCCGGGATAAACGCCTGCAAGCTCGTAAGGCCAGTCGTAGCGATACTCCCAGATCGTTTTCCCCGTGCGTGCATCCAGACAATAAACATACTGCCCCTGCAGAGTCTGAGCTTGTGTATAAACCCGGTTACCTTGGGCAACAAACGCTGAATACCCCTGCCCTAAATCCTTGACCCACAGAACAGGTGGTCCCTCCTCTGGCCAGTTATTTGCCAGATGAATTTCCGGAGAATGCGCATCGTAATGGACTCCGCGTACCGCAGGCCATCCTTCATCTGGCACTCCGACTGGTAAAAATGGATTTTGATCTTCTGCCTGCAAATTGACAGTGATCAGCAAGATAAACAGCGCCAATCGCGACAGAAAGCTTAACCCCTGACGGAATTTTTGCCCTTGCCCTGGCCTATTCAATCGTAAAGAGAATGCCACAAAAACCGATCGTTACTGATAGAAGGGACTGTAGAGTGTCAGCTATGAAGAAATGCACTGCTGCCTGACATCAATGACAGGCTGAACCAAATAACACTACGAATAACTATTGTGTGTGAATCGCTCTGTCAGGTCAAATAAATAATCATTGCGAAAAGATAAAACCTTGTTGGCGCGATGTGTGAGGTGTCGCGTCTTCAACGGAGTTCCGACTTAAACAGCGATGCCTGAAATATTTTTCAATCCTGACTGACCGGCTTCTGCTCATTTCGTTTTTGATCATCGACGGCTTTATGGTGTTCCCAGTTTCCGGCAGCGCCGGTTCTTCGTTCGTCCAGATTTTTCAGAACACTGGCTTTCCCATAAAGCAGAACCGTGTCATCGGCTTCCAGTTTCGTATCTCCGCGCGGTGCTCCAATGTAGGAGGCATCCGGCTTCTCAATCCCGAGTACCAGCACACCTTCGTCGGCCAGTTTCAAATGATTCAAACTGGTGTTTGCCAGCCAGTCACCTGCTTTCACATTCAGTTCAACAACGATGTAATCACCAGTCAGATGCAGTAATCCAGCGTAATCACGTATTTCCAGATCACTCCAGCGCTGCAATGCGCGCTGGATGATCTTCGAAATGCGACGATCCACCCATTCACTGTATGCAATCATCCACAGTAATGATAAACAGAGCGCAAGAACTCCGATACGCAGCCACAACCCTTCATTCGATTCGGCCCCCATGAAAGATAAAATCAGAGAAGAAATTGCCGTAACGAACCCGGCGTTACCAAATACCATGAGGATCATGATGATTCGACGACGAACCGGATGCCGCATGACTTTTTCAGTTTCGGTTGTCGTAAAACCTGTACTGGTAAATGCGGACCGTGCCTGGAAACGCGCCAGCGGGGTTGAGAGTCCCGTCAATGTGAGTGCGATGGTCGCCACGCGCACCACGATCATGGAAATGACGATAATGACAACAAGCGATACAATTGCTAACATAATGGCTCAGATCAGATCTATTTTCATCTTAGAATTTGTCACAGGAGTCACTATTTCTTCGCAATGACCCAGACAGCATGAACCAGTCCTGGAATGTATCCGCATAATGTAAGCACGATATTTAACCAGAAGTGCATACCCAGACCGACTTGTAACAGAACCCCGACTGGAGGCAAAATAATTGCCAGAATGATTCGAAGAACATCTGCAAAGGTTGATGACTTTGGCTGTGAGTGAGTCTGTAAATTTGCCGACATGGTTTTAAACCTTTCTGAATGAAGGGAGCATTTTCAGTATTGGTTTCATAGCACGTGTGCAATTTCTCCTCTGCCTGTGAATGAAACCATTGCCAAGATCACTTAAAGCAGATCCCGTACCAATTCAGAATAATTGCGAATTTTGACGACCAGCGCAAGAAAACCGCTGATTTTCAAAGACCTTAGGTCAAAACGACGCAAACCCATGATTGATTTGCGATCAGAATGAGCGGAAACCGATCATCCGTCAAAGCCTCTTGAGAGTGATGACACGACTCGAAATGAGAGAAAGTGAGAGTCACGTAAGGACTTTATTGATTTTCAGCTTGCCACTGGTGGAGCCCCTCGGTGAGAATCGTGAGCTCTATCTGGAGAGTTGTCAGCGCTTCTGAAACGTGATTCAGATCCCCCGAAAGACCGATGTCTTCAACCACTTTTGCTGCTTCTGTCGCCGAGTGTGCATTAAAGTTCGCGCAAAGACCTTTTAAACTGTGAGCAGCACGAGCTGTCTCTGCAGCATCTCCTTTTTCTGCGCATTCGAGTGCTTCCTGCATCAGATTCGAAGTATCTTCAAAAAAGTAATTCACCATATCATTCAGAATTTCGACATCATCTCCCGTACGTTTCAGTGCTGCCTGCATGTCAATTACGGGGCGTTGTGGTCCAGAGGCGTTTTGAGTTTTACTCTTCTGTTCTCGAGAAGAAATGGATTGCGTTTGGGAAGCAGAGCGTTGTTGTTTCGTTTCCTCAGAGCCTGTTCGCTTTCGCTTGGCTTCCTTGGCATATCGTTCCAACAGACGAAGCAGTTTTTTGGCATCGATCGGTTTAGAAATGTAGTTATCCATTCCGGCTGCGATACATTTATCGCGATCCCCACGCATGGCGTAAGCTGTCATCGCAATAATCGGAATATGGTCGCCAGATTCTTCTTCCTGCTCTCGAATCATGGCCGTTGCCTGTAAACCATCCATTGTTGGCATCTGGACGTCCATCAACACAATATCGAATGATTCATTGCGCAGACACTCGACAGCTTCACGTCCGTTATTAGCGATAATACAGTGGTGTCCTCTTTTATTTAATATTGCCGTAATCACCTTTTGATTGGCTGGGGTATCTTCGGCAATCAAAACCTTAAATGACTGACTGGCTTCATTGATTTGACTCACACTCTCCCGTTCAAGTTGGGGGCCCCTAAGAGCCGTCATAATTGCATCGAGTAAATCAGATTGGGAAACCGGCTTTTCCAGAAAGGCTGATATATCCAGGCCCTGGCAACGTTCGCTAAAAATCTGATGATCTGCAGACGACAACATCAGAATCGTTGCCGAATCCAGCAGTCCTTCTTCTTTCGCCTGCTCCAGCAACATAAACCCATCGGTCTCCGGCATTAAAGCATCGACAATCACCAGTGGAAATGTTTTTTGTTTCTGAATGGCTTCAGAGAGTTGTTCTATCGCATGCTGGGCTGATGGCACCGGGATCGGAGACATTGACCAGTTGCTCAACATTTCTTCCAGGATGAATCGATTCGTACGATTATCATCCACGACAAGCACAGGCAGGTCGCGCAATTCATCGACCGTCGCTTTATCACGTATCACAACTGTTTCATCGGCTTCTGCGACAGGTAATTCAATAACGAATGAAAACTTGCTCCCCTTGCCCAATTCGCTCTCCAGTTGCATTTCTCCTTCCATTAACCCAATCAGCTCGTGACAAATTGCCAGGCCCAAACCTGTTCCCGAGTACTGTCGTGTCGTGGAAGCATCAGCCTGAGCAAATGGTGAAAAGATCCGTTCCTGGTCCTCGGCAGCGATACCGATGCCTGTGTCTGACACACTGAATTCCAGAGAGACTTTTTCGCCGGGGAAAATATCCTGAGTTACCTCAGACGACTCAACCAGCTTGAGGGCAACCACGACTTCCCCCTGCTCGGTAAATTTAATGGCGTTGCCTGCCAGATTCGTCAAAATCTGACGCAGTCTGACTGGGTCACCAACAACACGTTTCGGAACTTCGTTCTTGATATGACATACGATCTCTAGACCTTTCTCATAACCTCTCAAAGAGAGCGTTTTAACAACATCGTCCAGTAAATCACGCAGGTTGAATACTGTGGGTTCCAGTTCAAACCGCCCTGCTTCGAGACGCGAAAAGTCCAGAATATCATTCACAAGTAACAGAAGTTGTTCTGCAGAATCTTTTGCTGTTTCGAGATAATCGCGTTTTACGGGTGTCAAATTCTCCTGCAGTGTGAGTTCCAGCATCCCCAGTATCGCATTCATGGGCGTGCGGAGTTCATGACTCACGTTTGCAAGAAATTCACCTTGGGCTCGGCTGGCCTGTTCTGCCTCATCACGAGCACTCCGCAATTCTTCTTCACGACGACGTCGGGCGGTAATATCACGCTCGATAATTGACGAGCCGATAATCTGCATGTCCTGACCTCGAATTGGTGAAACGGTAATGGAAACATCAATAATGGTTCCATCTTTCCGCATGCGCCGGGTCTGAAACTGCTCCAGTCGCCGCCCTGTTTTCATCGCTTCGAGAATCTCAGATTCTTCACGTGCCATCCCAGGGGGCAGAATGATGGAAATTGTTTCGCCGATGACTTCATCGGCTTTCCAGCCGTATGTCACTTCAGCCCCGTTATTCCAGGAAGTGATTGTCCCATCAGGCGCTTTGCCGATGATCGCATCCCCTGAATTATCAACAATTGCCGCCAGACGCGTTCGTTCTTCCTGCCATTGCATGCGTTCCATCATCTGTCTGATTTTATTTTTCACCCCGCGCGCTAGAGACAACAAATTCTGGTCGGGTGAAACAAGTTTCGTATTGAAAAATTCGACAACGGCAATCACTTCATCGTCCACTTTGATCGGAAATGCAAACGCAGCTCTGACTCCAAGACGTGACTTATTACGTCTACGAACGATCGTTTCATCCTGTTCAATATCAGTAATCCAGACTGCCTTACCAGTCTGCCAGACCTGCCCTGGAAGATCCTCGCCTGGAGAGAGCTTCACTTTTTCTGAAACCGCTTGCAGATCACGAAAATTGGTGTTATCTGCGAGGTACCAGATGCGGGAAGAAACCAATTTATTTCCTGCCTGATTTCGGATAAAGGCATGTCCTACTGGCCAGCCTGAGATCTCTCCCAGATTGGAAACACAGATGCGCAAGGCATCTTCCAGTGCATCATGAGTTGATGAAGAATAACTCGCCTGCTGGAGTAAGGCTGTTTCCAGTTTCTCACGTGCAATCAGTTGTTCTGCCTCTTTCCTCTCTGAGACATCACGCACAAATGCATTGAAAATAATCTGATCATTCCATTCGAGTTGCGTCACCATCAATTCAATCGGAAACTCTTGACCATCTCTGCGCAAGGCCGTTAATTCCAGTCTCTGATCAATCACACGTCCTTTACCTGTGGACTTGAATAGACGAAGACCATCCAAATGTTGCGCAATATACTGCTGCGGCATAATCAGCTCTGCAACCGGTTTTCCCACTGCTTCTTCGCGTGACCAGCCAAAGACTTCTTCAGCCCGTCGATTCCAGTCCATCACACAGCCATCAAGATCCATGGTGATGACTGCATCCAATGCAGAATCTATGATGGCTTGTAGCCGTGCATCAGAAGCCCACAGTGCAGAATCTGGAGTATTAGAATTTGAGGAGTGAGTCATGCTCTCGCGGTTTCCAATTAAATGAAATGACGTTGAGTTTTCTGAAGCTTTCTTAGAACCAGGAATTGGAACACGGCTTCTATTTCGTATGAAATTAACAGAATTGAATGAGTTTTTCTACATGAACACAACAAGCAGAACCAGACCTCCAGGGGAAAGATATGACCCCACTCTGATTTGGGGCTCCTGCTGGAAGATGAGGGTTTATCATCATGGAATGCAAGCTTCAGATTTCTTGCCTCAAGGATGTCTCAACTATTGTTCCTTCAGTGAATCAGTCGCTGGCTTATCTGTTTTCGAATCTTTCGTTTGACCAATAAGGTCACGGCTCTGTTGAGTCGCATCATCCAACAGCGATTCGCCTTTTTCAAGAGCAGATTCGGTATCTTTTTTGACCTCATCTTTGTGAATCGTGATAGTCGAACTCTCATCCAGGTCAGCAAAGGAAACCCAACCACCGAGCACCATTGCCACTACGGCAACAATGATTAAAATTATGACAATTAAGTTTTGCATCATTCTACTCCTGATTAAAAAACCATTGATCCCAGTCTTATAAACCAAACCGACGGCACACAAACAGTATGCCGTCGGTTGGTTAATTCAGCAGTTCATAAGACAGAATGAATCTAGCCTTTGATCGTTCCTACTATTCAGTAGGAACTCGCTTACCGGTCAGCAGACTGATAACAGCCAGAACCAGGAAGATGAAGAAACAGATCTTGGCGGCACCATAGGCCATTCCACCAACCAGACCAAAACCAAATAGACCTGCGATTAAAGCAATTACCAAAAACATCAATGCCCAGCTTAACATAGTTCCACCCTTTCAATATGTGGGGTTGTCTTGTTCGAAATCGGGTTCTCATTTCCGATCCGGTCAGGCCAACGAAAACGTCAGCGAAAACCAACCGACCGAGTTTTCATCTCGGCTCATTTAATATTTCTTTTTTCATTTTTGATCGCGTTGCGGCGATAAAAGTAAGTATCGCAAGTGGTGTGCCAAAGAAGTCACCCAAGCGAAACAATCAACGTAAGACATTTCTAAAACGTGAGTTAGAAATATATCCCGAACTATTGTTTTTAAAGAAAGCGTGAGGGAGAAAAGAAAATCGGTTGCTCACCGATCGGGGGAGAAGATATTTTGGTCGGTTAACAACCGAAACAAGAATGAAAAGATTCAAGAGTGATTGACAGCGCATTTTTCGCGTAGTTGTACTGATGCTGCAGATCCTACTGAGCACCAGAAAGCCAGACTGCGTGAAAGCAGGACCGGCAGACCGTCTCCCATCACTTCAGACGGGCAACTGGACTATGCTATGTCACATCGTCATCAATGCTGACCGTTTTCTCTAGAGAAATGCCGAACTGGGCAATTCGATCACGAATTTTCCCTCGCGTGATCCCCAGAATCTCCGCGGCACGAGTCTGGTTGCCACCCGTCTCATTTAAGATCCGCGTGAGGAGGTAGCGTTCCATCGTTTCGAGAGTTTCGCTGTAGAGATCTGTTGAATTCGCGACCAATCGCTCATCCACAAAGAGACGCAAGTCAGAAAGAGGAAGCGTATCACCCGTTTCTGAGATTTCCGGGTCTGCGGATGACACAATTGTGACATCTGCAGCAGTCTCGCCCAAGAGTTCTCCTGGCAGAAACGAGGGGATAATGATCGGACTGGTGCTGTTCAAGAGGGACTGTCGGATCACACTTTGTAATTCACGCACATTTCCAGGCCACCGATATTGCATCATCAAGTCGAGCGCTTCGGAAGAGACCCCCTCGGTTTCCGTACGCCCCATCTCATAGCATGCCGCATTCAGATAATGCTCAACCAGTAAAGCAATATCTTTACCACGTTCGCGTAATGGTGGTAATGAAATAGTCATGCCATTCAGTCGATAAAACAGGTCTTCGCGAAACGAACCGTCTTTCACCATCTCTTCCAGGTTACGGTTTGTCGCCGCTATGATCCGTACGTCTGTTTCTATGGTTTTGTTTCCGCCAACGCGTTCGAATTTCTGCTCCTGTAACAGACGCAGTACTTTCCCTTGGGTCAATTGTGACATATCGCCGACTTCATCGAGAAACAACGTACCTCCGTTACATTGTTCGAATTTTCCGATTCTTTGTTTATCGGCTCCAGTGAAAGCCCCCTTTTCGTAGCCAAACAGTTCGCTTTCCAGCAGTGTCTCGGTCAGTGCAGCACAATTGACCGCCATGAAACATTCGTTCGATCGGGGACTATGTTGATAGATGGCTCGCGCGACAAGTTCCTTGCCTGTTCCACTTTCTCCCCGAATCAGAACGTTCACATTTTGTGCTGCGACGCGTCCGATTGACTTGAATACTTCCAGCATCTGTGGACTGCGTCCCACAAACTGATCCCCGTTTTCAGGCTTTACATCGCCCACAGGCAATGCAACGGGAATGTTCATCAACCTGCGGGTTTCGATTGCTTTTTGCGTTAAAGCATTGAGCTTCGGAAGATCCAGTGGCTTGGCCAGATAGTCAAATGCCCCTAACTGCATGGCTTCGATAGCCACATTACTTTCACTTGACGAGGTAATGAAAACAACCGGCAATCGACGGTCAAGATTCTGAATTTCACGAAAGACATCCAGTCCTGAAACCGTTGGCAACATGATGTCAAGCAGAACCACTTCGGGCGATTCGCTTCGGATTGCCTCTAGCCCTTCGTCAGCTGCTCCTGCAGAGATGACATCCACATTTACTTTTTCAAGCGATCGCCGCACCATTTCGCGGATTGTACGATCGTCATCAATTACCAATGCTTTGGGCATGTTTCAGAAGTTCCCAGTTTCTTTTAGATTTTCATTTCGTCTGCTGCCTCGCGAGCAGGCACATTTTATCACCGGATTCTCTCGTTGAACAGAATCAAGGTGCGCATCTTTTGCTTATTATACACCAGTCACCCCTGTTTCAAACTCTTTAATCCGATCCACGTCAGTTGATCTTTTTGAGGAATTTGCCTGACTCTTAAAATAAATCTGTCCCGGCGCTGATGGAATTAACTTTTAAATTCCATGACTTAATGGATTGACTGTATATCCGTCTGCGTTAAACTGAATGATAGATTCCAAGCTCTCGATTCGTGAAGAAAAGGGAGATAACAGGCCTATGAAAGCCCTGTGGAGCACGTTTTTGTGCGCCACAGGGCTTTTTTTATACCCGGACAAAACTCCTGTTTCTGCTGGGTGATCGTCAATCAGTCCGGTTTATCAGCCGTCGATCATCTAACAGCCTGACGACAGATGAGGATGTCGGTAATCAATTTTGAAAAATTATCTGGAACAAGCAAATCATTATATTACAACGAGAAAACTGCATGGGAACGCATAAATCCAGTGACCCTCAACAGGCTGCGACTGCGAATGGCACACGATCTGCATTTCGTCTTCAGACAGAAAAAGGAAAGGAGACATTTATGTTTCGCAGTACAAAAGAACTTAACGGTTATAAGATTCTTGCCACTGATGGAGAATGTGGAACCGTATAAGATATTCTATTCGACGATGAATCAACTATCGCACGTTACATTGTCGTCAACACAGGCGGATGGCTGACCGGGAGACAGGTTTTAATTTCTCCCGTAGCCATCGATCAGCCAGATTTTGATTCCCAAAAGCTTCCTACTGTTCTCACTAAGGCAAATATTGAAGAATCGCCGGCCATTGAAGCCGATTATCCGGTATCTCGACAATATGAATCAGCGTTGGCGTCATTTTATAATTGGCCCATGTATTGGGGGTCTGCGGCTTCCTCTGTTCTCAGACGCCAGACAACATCAGCGGAAGTGGCGACGCAAGTCAAGGAGAATGCAGGCGACCTCCACTTACGTAGTGCCCGAGAAGTGACTGGATATCAGATTCAGTGCATGGAAGGTCCCCTGGGGCATATCGAAGACTTAATTGTTGACACAGAGAGTTGGTCTTTACGGTATCTCATTATCGACACAAAAGACTGGTTGCCTACAAGCAAAAAAGTCATTATTGCGTTCGACTGGATTACCCATTTCACATGGGAAGACCGAAAAGCCCACGTCGATTTGCCCCAGGAACAGGTGAAAAATGCGCCCCATTATGATTCTCGGTTACCCGTGAATCGTGCTTATGAAACACAGCTTTACGACTTTTATGGTCGTCCCTCTTATTGGTAAGAGAGCTCCAAAGTTGTCTACCAGCACCTAAGCTTCAAGAGTCAACACAACTACAGGTGTTATCGCATCGGACTCTCCATGCGCTGACATAAAATCCGACTCGTAAAATAGAAAAGGAACAACCCCATGAAAAAATATATTGAAATGCTGTCAATTCCATTTGTCGCATTGGCCTTGCTGCTGACAGCATCATTCACACTCACTGGATGCGATAACAAGGAAAAAGTGCTGGATGTCGAAACGCCCGGCGGAGAGATTGAAATTGAACGTGATAAAGATTCTGGCGCAGTCGGAGTCGAAGTAGACAAAAAATAAGTTCAAACAGGTTTCATGTCTAAACCTGATAACAAGTCGGTTGTTTCTAGAACTGACGTATAAATGTGATCGAACTTACTATCAATTTAATATGAAGGAGAACGAAAATGAACAGTGATCAATTTGAAGGAAAATGGAAACAGATTAAAGGTCAAGCAAAACAGAAATGGGGTGAATTGACCGATGACGAACTTGATCAGATCGATGGAAAGCGTGAAGAACTGATCGGCAAGATCCAGGAACGATATGGGATCGAAAAAGAGGAAGCCTCTAAGCAGGTTTCTCAGTTTGAAGAGACCTGTCATTGCTAATATTTATACAGCTGAAATGCTGTAGTATGAAGCAGATCATCTCTGAAAACACGATCTACATAGCAGCCAGCTCGACAGAGTGAGGCTCTGGCGCTGTGGGCTGTATTTGATACAGTTCACAGCGTTTTTGACATTAATTCGAGAAATTCGACCAACTACTCGCCCTCAACTATTTCAAAAGCTCCTTCTGCATTAATGATCGATTGTGCGATCTCAATTAACCTCATGCGTTTGCTACTCGCCAGTTTTTGAAGCTGTTTGAACGTGTCTCCTTCATTCAGACCAGTGGCTTTCATCAAAATCCCTTTAGCACGTTCGATGATTTTTCGATCCGTCAGGGCGGCACGTAGATCCTGATTCTCCTTGCGGAGTTCGGAAAATTCTTGACCACGACGATACACCAGAAGAATCGTTGGGCCGAGATCAACCATCCGAATCGGTTCGACAAGCCAGGCCATGATGTGATCGAGGGCCGCTGTTTCCACGAGTTCCAGATCTGTTTTCGGAGTTACAATAATTCCTGGGACAGGTCGGTCTTTACTAACCAGTGTAAGTGCCCGGATCCCATCCACATCCGGCATGTGCACCCCACTAATGACGATATCAGGCTGTTTTTTCTGACAGGCATCAACAATGCCTTCTCCGGAAGAAATAGACCCCAGAATTTGATGCCCCAGTTTTTGAACACCGTTCTCAATTGTAACACGTGTGTCAGGATCGCTATGTGCGATCAGAACCTCCAGGGATTCCATTACCATCTTCGCTCAATCTCACTTTGTATTGTGTAGTACTTTTTAGAACATTTATAGTTACTATTAGACCAAATCATTTTTGAGTGCACCATATCTGAATAAACAATATTTGACGAAATATACTATCTAAAACGATGGATATCGGTTTGCTTGACGAGCAGTAAACATAAAAATAAAACAATACGATCTCTGAATTGCTGTCAGAGTTGAAACAAGTCAATTAAGATTGTTCTTGAACCGGTTTACTGGTCTTCCTGCCTAAGGAATCCTGAATTACAGGTTAGTGAGCCCCTTCCGACCTGAACCTCATATCAGAGAGTGAATTCTTCAATGAAAAAAGTCCTATTGATCATCATTGATGCATTGGCGACACGCGTTGTTTCACCAGCATTACAAAATGGAATGTTGCCGAATATTCAAAAGCTGGTTGACCAGGGCATCCTGTGCCCGGAATGTACGTCGATATTCCCCTCGATTACTCCCGCTGCCACGTGCTCGATTGTGACAGGCGGGTATCCGTTCGAACATGGAATTTCCGGTGCTTACTGGTATGATACCGAAAAAGACGAAGTCGCTTATTTTGGGTCTGATTTACCTGCAATCATGAACGAAGGAATGGAGCACTACATCAATGATTTTCAAATCAGACTAAATATGGAACGGTTGCGAATTCCCACAATTTTCGAACGAATTGAACAGCACGGGGCACTGTCTGACGCAGTCGTTAATTTCATGTGGTACCGGGGTACTGTAGAGCATGAGATCACCACTCCTACCCTGTTGAATTTAACTCCCGGCATTTCCCTGGTGCCAAGCATGCGCGGCCCGCACACCATGTTTCTCGGTGACTTTGTTTCAACGCCGCTTTACGGAACTAAGCCCTCTGCACGAGGAGGCTTACCGAGACGATTTGGTTTTCATGATGAAGCTACTGCCGACTACCTGCTGGCGATGGCAGAACAAAATTGCCTGCCGGACTTTACACTGGCTTATTTTCCCAATAACGATTTTGACAGCCATGCAGAAGGACCAGAGAACGCCGTTTCTACTCTGCAAGAAGTAGACGCCCACCTGGGGCGAGTCTTTGAAATGCAAGGAGGAATTGAGAAGTTTCTGGATGAGTTTGCCATTTTAATCACAGGAGATCATTCACAATCTGACCTGGATGAAAATCCCCGAATCGATTTGAATCAAGTCCTTGAGCGATTCCCAGTTGTCGAAGCTGGAAAACCCTGGCAGGGTAACGAAGACATGAAGGTTTGCCCGAACATGCGATCGGCTCAGATTTATATGAAACCGGAACTCTGGGATCGTCGCAGTGAAGTCATTGAATGCCTGATGGAATGCCCTGATATCGACCAGATCATCTGGTGTGATGATGAGAATGGTTTAAATGGAACCGGTGAATCTTCTTTTCACGTTCAGACAGCCGACCGGGGCCGGCTCGACTTTAAGCCGGGAGTGAATCAGAAGGAGAACGCTGTTGATTGCTACAACGCCTGCTGGAACTGGAAGGGAGATCTAACCGCCATTGATGCGAAAGTTACTCCTGATGGTAAACTCGAATATGGTGATTACCCGAACGCTTTCGAGCGAATTGCTACAAGCTTCTCTGAAATCACAGGCAACATCTGGGTCACAGCACGGCTAGGTAAAGAATTCTGCCTGCCTGACCTCAAGTGCAATCCCGCGGGATCACATGGTTCATTACATCAACTCGATTCAACGGCCCCACTGATTGCGGCCGGCTTGCCCGCTGATTTCGAACTTCCGGATTCACCCAGAATTGTCGATATTACTCCGATTTGTATGCAGCTTCTCGACCTCGCACCACCACGCCTGCCTGGATCAAGCGCGATATTAAATCCTTTGAACGAGGATTTGTAAACTTAGCCAGAAAGAAGCCGTGCTACCGGCTGGAGAAATTTGAAATGGTCGCAAGAGATTTTGATCATTCCGATCAGGGGGACAGATAGCAAGATCCCGCCGATGCCCCAGACCCAGCCCCAAAAGATAATACAAATAAAAACTAATGCCGGATTCAGCTTCAGCGATCTTCCCAAAATCATTGGCGTGATCACATTTCCTTCCAGTGTGTTGATACCGAGATAGATCAGTGGCCCAATGATTGCTTCCACAGGGGTCTGAAGATAAACCACGCCAATTAAAAATGTTACAGAGGCACCGACAAAAGCGCCGACAAACGGAATGAAATTCAATGTTGCAACCATGATCCCCAACAGAAAAGGGTCGGGAAGTCCCAACAGGCCGAGCACTGTCCCCACCACAATTCCAAGCACGATATTGATCGTGGTTATGGTCAGCAAATAACGAGAGATTCCCTGTTCCACATTACGAATCATCGTGACAAAACCCCGTTTGTCCTTTAACGTCGGCATCAATTCCACAACCGAGTTTAAAGTACGATGTCCCATCGCCAGGAGTAAATATACCAGTACGACTGTAATGGTGGCTCCTGCCAGAAAGTTGACGGTAGAACTCAAAAGATAGCTCGTCACCGGAGGCTGTTGAACCGAGACCTTGACGACATCATCTCTTTTTCCTCCCGCTGCAATATCGGATACGCGTTCGGATGCCTTATCGATCTTGTCAACCGGGTCTATGATGAAACGTAATTTTTGTTCTGCTTTGCGAAAAGTCTCAGGAGCATCGGCGAGCCAGTCAGAAACAGGGTCTGCCAGAAACGTACCTGCAAACGTAATCGTCAAACTTAACACAAGCACAACGGCTGCAGCCGCAATTGATTCAGAAATCAGCTTCGGTTTCGACAGGAATCGCACAACAGGTGCTAACAGGAAAAACAGAACGATGGCAAGCGCGATCGGTATCAGAATCGAACGCGCGAAGTAAAGGGCATGCACAATTGCCAAAGTAGCCAGAATCGCCAGAGAGACCCGCCCGTGAGAATGCTTTGTCAGCTTTTCACTGAGCCCAGATTCCGGCAGGCAATCATCTGCTGCAGTTTGAATGTTGTCTGATTTCGGCTCTGAATCCAGTTCCGAACCCACATCATCATCAGCTTGCTTCTGAGAATCATCGAGCGGCTTCTCTCGAGATGAAATGGATGGGGACACAGCGAATCTCCTCTAATTTCGATACGATGATGACGAGTACAAGTAAAGAGACAGGACGTATTTTCTACGTCCCTGCCTCGCAGCTGAACTTACCAGGGCTTTAATTTCCAACCTACGATGAACCCCACACCAAAACACCATAAGGCAGCAGTGCCAGGGTTTTGACGCGCATAGCTCGTGACATAATCTACGATATCGTCAACAGGCTGCAATTGATCACAATCTTGATGTTGTGTAGCTGAATCTGCTGAAGCTTGTCTTCTGGTAGAAGTCGCATTTTGTTTTGATGGCGTAACTTTCATAGTCATGAGATCATTCCTTTCGGTTTAAATGATGCAATTTCTGGATTATTCTGTTCAGGAGCGTGATGAGCGGTAATGATGTTTCTCGGACAATATTTTCTTGATCCATTGGATATTACTTTTGAGTTCTGTACGTGACCGTTTCAGTAGTCCCAGACTCTTTCCCAGACCTTTCCAGGCAAAGAAAAAAAGAGCAGTTGCAATCAGTAATCCGCATAGCGCAACCGTGAAGAAACTTGCTGCCAGGCTCAGATCTGAGACTGTGCTCAACCACCACGAGATACCAGTCAGCAAGACGGGACAGGCTCCCATTACAAGACCGCCCCCTAGAAACAGCAGGATCATTGGGTAAAAAGATTCCCGCACTGCATCACGAGTGTCAACGGTGAGCAATTCGATCTGCAGTTCACTGAGAGAAATCAGGTCTGCTCCCAAGTCGCCTAAGTGGCCTCTCATATCAGTTTTGTTTTCTGCTCTATTGCAGTCGTTTGAATTTATCATCGTTTCACCCAACACCCCATCACGACTCCGGCGATCAAGCTGAGATTGACAACCAGACTGGGATGGCTCGTGATTTGTTCTCTGAGACATGGCTCCCAATCTTCTGTGGGAGGTAAGAAGTCAGGCTCAGACTCAGGCTTTGCTGATGAATCGCGCTGCTCTTGTAACTGACCGAGTATTTTATATGCTTCGTGGATTTTATATCGCATCATGTCCTCTTTCCTCAGCTTCAGTGAATCATGAAGCTGATGCTGTCACTTCCTCTTGCCAATCTGCCTCTATACCAGTTTGTGTCGCGTTATTCTGGTCCATACCTGAAGCCAGCTTTTGGACCAATTGTGCTGTAACTGCTCTCAAAGCAAGTCCGGAAAGAAATGTCACTGCTGTTTTCACGGCTCCCGGCTTATCGTCTTCGCTTGATTTACTTTCAATGACCAGCTTATTTTTGCGAGCTAACTTTTCCAGCGTTTTTGTATCCGGACTTTGTATCTGTAATTTGCGGGGAACAACGATGTAACCAATGGCCGCTGCCAGTCCCACACACGTCCAGGGATAATTTCTGACATAGTAGCGCCAGTCAGTCAGCTGTGATGCACTTTGCTTTACTTGATCAAAATCGTGATCTAAATCTCGACGGATCAACTGCATCGATCGTTGAATCTGCTCAGCTCGGTCAATTTTTGTCTGAATCACCACACCTACGCCCTCTGCCCTATCCAAGATTTCCAGCCACCATCGAAGAATCCACACATCCATTGCTGCAACACAATCAAATTGAATTGATCAGGAGCGGAAGTGTTTCATTAACGAAGCAGGAGCAATCTCACGAAGCGAATTCTTCACATGGTTTCCAATTTTTTCTGTCAACACTTCATCATGTGGCAGATATTTTGAAGATCCCCGGAAGATGGTTCCCAGAATCAGCCCGGTACCAATCCCGACTCCCAAACCAATCAACACGGATTGCGCGGGCTTCTCTTTGATGTATTGACTCAGCTTTGCCTTTTCCTGTTTGACTACATCTTGATTAGAAACTGGCTGAGGCGACTGAGTGGAACGATGCTCGACATCTTCTAATTGATCAATCATTTCCCTATCCTTCTTTCATTTCTTGAGGTAATCCATTCACGTCAACAGACCTCTCTTAGCGACGCCAGACCAGACTCACGATCACACCAGCAATCAAACCTGTCCCAAATGCAACAGCGACTGACTCAACAGGGTTTTTCTGAACGGTTTGTTCTGCCTGACGATAACCATCCTGGACCGATTCCTGGACGCGACCGTATTGTTCTTTCGCGACATCAGAAGCATGTGAAAATTGCTGTTTCGTTTTATTGACTGCCTCGTGAATATTATCGCCAAACTCTTCTGAGAAGGACGAAGCAGACTGGGATAGATTTCTCACAATGGAGTCCAATTCGGTTTCGATCGTCTGGCGTGTTTCTCCTGTTTTCTGCTGAATCTTGCCAACAAGTTGATCGGTTTTACCTTCGACTTCATCGAGATCATCTGAAGTCAGCTCGCCCCAGCGTTCTTCGATTCGACCGCGTATTTCATTCCAGTGACCGCGTAGTTCTTCCCGAGTGGCCATAACATTCTCCTTTATAAATCATTTCTTAATGCGTTCGCTAAACATCAGCTTTCTACATGGAACTTCTGAAAATGCAATTGACGTGCCAGTTTGAAAATTCGCTGAATTCCGGCCGGAGGGTAAGGCAAAACAAAATCGCAATTCATTCTGTAAATGCAGGCCGGATTCAATGAAATTTCTTTATTCGAAAGAACAGCTACAACCGGCCCAGAGAATAGAAAGCAAATTCGAAGTCGGTCGCCAGCAAGCCAGAGTGGTTTGATTTCGCGCAGAATATGATGTGTGAATGTTCAAGACGAGAATCCAATCCTGAAACCAACTCACAACAATAAGCGCTCTGATAGAAATTACATTCCGTTCTCTAGTTTTAGAAAATGACATAACCTCTTCTCCAGAAATAGTTTAACCGGAAGTATTTCCACACGGGTGTCGCCATTCCAGCACATTGCCCCTATCGGGAATGTGATATGCATTGAATTTACACATTCAGAACAGTGAATGTCTGACCGCGTCACAACTTCCTTTGTGAACAACATGCTTTCGGCACACTCACTGAGACCGATGCAACAAAATACAGGGAACAGGAGCAGCACAATGACAGGAAAGATGGATTGCTATGGCTTGACACAGACCGGCTCCAAACAGCTCCAAAACCAAGATCAATTCCTGATTGCTGACCTGGAGAAATCCATGCGGATTCATTTGAGTAGCTTAAGCCTGGATAACCATTCCAGAGTGTTTGGAAACTCTCAAGCGAAACTGTTAATGGTCGCTGAGGGCACTGGTAATCCAGAAACCGGCGATTTAGCCAGTCGTCTGGCGACCGATAGCATCACGCGTTATTTTCTGAATAACATGCCTTGGTTTCTCCAGTGGGATGAAGAATCAGATGATGACATGTGCGATGCGCTGATCAATGCGTTTGAGCAATGCCAGCAACGAATGGAATCCGACGTCCAGGAACATCCGGAGCGTGCAGGGATGGGAGCATCGTTAACATTGGCTTACATGGTCTGGCCACAATTGTATGTCGTGCATACCGGCCATACTCGCTGTTTCCTTTACAGACAATCGAACCTTCATCAACTTACCAGAGACCATAGCCTGGCAGAGCGACTGGTAACCAATGGAACCTTAGAGGCTGATGAAGTTCCGGAAATCTGGAAAAATTTATTATTAAATTCAATTGGAGGGGACGGCGACAGTGTGCTTAATCCTGATATCTGTAAAATGCAAATACAAATGGGAGATGCTTTGCTGTTATGTACAGACGGATTGACAAAGCACGTTCCGGACTCGGTAATCTCCGAGATATTAGGACAGGATACGATGGCCAACGATACCTGTGTCAGCTTGCTGAATGAAGTGAAAGACCGTGGAGGCACTGACAATACGACCGTCGTTGTAGCCCGTTTTCTCGATCTTGGTGACCAGGACGTGGCGATGATTGACTCACTGGATGTCGAAACTGGAAACACTCAGCCTACACCCAAAGCTAAAATATTGAAACCCAAACAAAAACCGATCGCTGGAAAACGCAATGGGTGAACACGCCATACTGTCTCTCGCATCAATTCTACTTGCAGGTATGTTTTGTCAGTGGATCGCCTGGCGGGTCAAACTGCCGGCGATTCTTTTCCTGCTACCGATGGGTATCCTGGCCGGCTCGGTATCGGATTTACTGCAGCCAGATCAATTATTTGGCGATCTGCTGTTTCCCTTTGTATCACTAGCCGTTGCCGTCATTCTTTTTGAAGGCAGCTTGACTCTCAAATTTAAGGACATCCCGGGGCTAGAGCGTGTGATCCGCAATATGATCACTCTGGGAGTGTTGATTTCCTGGTTTGTAATCACACTGGCAACACGAATGCTAATTGGTTTTTCCTGGGAAGTCTCTTTCCTGTTTGGAGCCCTGATGGTTGTGACAGGCCCTACGGTCATCATGCCACTCCTACGGACGATGCGACCAAAAGAAAATGTTGCCAATATTTTACAGTGGGAGGGAATTCTGATCGATCCCATTGGGGCAATTCTGGCGGTGCTGGTTTTTCAATTTATCATTTCAGAGGGAACTGACGAAGGTTTTGCAGCCGGTCTGATTGTCTTCGGTAAGATATTACTCAGCGGAGTCTTATTTGGAGTCGCCGGCGGTTATTGTTTCGGATCTCTCATCAAAAAATATTGGATTCCGCAATACCTCCATAATTTTGCAGCACTAGCTTTTGTCTGTACGATCTTTGCCGTCTCCAACATGTTGGCGACAGAATCAGGTTTACTGGCAGTCACAGTCATGGGAATCTGGCTGACTAATATGAAAGGCATCGATTTAGATGACATTCTGAACTTCAAGGAAAGTCTCAGTATTTTGCTGGTCTCCATGCTGTTTATCATATTAGCTGCGCGATTAAATCTATCGAATTTTATTGATCTGGGCTGGCCAGCGCTGGGGATCTTTTTATTGATTCAATTTTTCGTTCGCCCTTTGAGTGTTCATATTTGTGCTCTGGGATCAAAGCTGAGCATGTCAGAGCGCCATTTGCTGTCATGGATTGCCCCGCGTGGGATCGTCGCTGCCGCGATTTCCGCACTCTTCGCAATTAAACTTGAATCAACAGGGTACCCGGAAGCAGTACAAATGGTCCCCCTTACCTTTCTGGTCATTATTGGAACTGTCCTGCTGCAAAGTGCGACAGCCAGACCTCTGGCCAGAATCTTAAAAGTCGCAGAACCAGAGCCGAAAGGGTTTCTGATCATCGGGGCGAATTCTGTCACTCAAACGATCGCTCTGGAATTGAACAAAAATGGATTTCGAACTTTATTGACCGACCAAAACTGGTCAGCCGTCACGGAAGCAAAGCTCAAGGGATTATCTGCGTACTGGGGAAATCCTGTCTCGGAACACGCTGAACGACATCTCAACCTGATTGGAATTGGCAATCTTCTGGCCATGTCTCCGCACCTGGAATTGAATGCCTTAGCTGCACAATACTTTCGATTGGAATTCCCACCAAAATGCATCTTCACCATCCGAAATCATCAGCCAGAAACGGGCCCCGCAGATGAGAAATCCATTTTTAAATTTGGAGGGCGTTTTCTTTTTGACGAGACCATTACCTATGAAGACCTGGAAGAACGATTGAATCAAGGTGCGGAAATTAAAACCACAGTACTGACGGAAGAGTTTTCCTACGAAGATTATCTCAAAAAACTGGGAGAAGAGCGATTAATGCTGTTTGCCATTGATCCGAATGATCAGATTCATGTCTTTACTGCTGAGCCCGAATTCCAGCCAAAAGCGAATTGGAAAATTATGGGACTCACTCCACACACAATGACGCAATCAGAAGCAACACAGACTTAAGCTAATCTGGGCGACTTATCACTGCGAAGACAGGAAGACCGCTCTCTCCACATCGCAAAGTTAATTGGAGACCCAAATTACGCTCTGAGTATTCATTCCTGCCAGAGCTCATTTTCTGCTTGACTTAATCAGAGTTCACGCACCATAGCGAGTTCTGCCAGGGATGATTTTCTCGTTCACAACAATGGGCCTTGTTTTTAACGAAGAAATAATCCAAACTCTATCTTATCATGTCGGGATTATAGGATCTTGGAGAAAGACGATGATTGGTAGACTTCTGGCCCAGATTGATCGCCCGCTGTTTTTTCATCGCTCGTCAATCGGTCTTTTTTTGTGCTCGATTCTTTTCTGCATCGCAGTGGCATCCAGATCACAAGCCTCGGAAAGTGTCCCTGTTTTCTATGAAACCTCATCCCGGAAGATCATCGAAGCCAAATGTGTCCGTTGCCATAATCCCAATATGAAAAAGGCGGGACTTGACCTGAGCACAGCGCAGGGAATTCTCAAGGGCAGTGAATCGGGGCGGATCGTGCAGGCGGGAGATCCGGAGGCAAGCCTGCTGTTTCAGATGATCGAAGCAGAAGAAATGCCACCAGATGAGAAAGATCGCCTCAATCAAAATCAAATAGAATCACTCCGTCTCTGGATCGCCAATGGCGCGAAGTTTCGCGAAGCCATTTCATCTGCACCTGCGGTCACCCAGCATGATATTATCCCCCTGCTCTATTTGCGTTGCGTCGCCTGTCATGGTGGCCGTCGACAGGAAGCGGGCCTTGATTTAAGAACCAGAGAGTCTATCCTGAAAGGGGGAAAATCGGGACCAATAGTGATTCCGGGAAAACCGGAAGAAAGCATCCTGATCCAGAAAATCAAGTCGGGCGAGATGCCACCTCGACGGAAGCTGGTTTCCGTCAGTGTGAAACCGATGGGAGCGAACGAGCTGGAGTTGCTTTCCCAATGGATCAGACTCAAGCTGCCGGAGTTGAAAGAGAATACGAACGCAGAAACGAGGCTGGCTGATTCACTGGTGTCGGACAAAGATCGAGAATTCTGGTCGTTCCAACCTCCTGCAAAAGTTCAGCCCCCTCAAGTGAAACATACTGACCAGATCAAAAACCCGATTGATGCATTTATTCTGAAAAAACTGGAAACACAAGGGCTCTTTTTTTCACCCACAGCAGAAAAACGCATCTTAATTCGCCGCTTGTATTTTGACCTGACCGGTCTACCGCCAACGCCCGACGAAATCGATCAGTTTCTCAATGATCCTGATCCACTCGCGTATGAAAAACTAGTCGATCGTTTATTGGCATCGCGCCGCTATGGGGAACGCTGGGCGCGGCACTGGTTGGATGTCGCCGGATATGCTGACTCCGAAGGAGCTCAAAACCAGGATAAAGTGCGACCGCACATGTACCGCTACCGCGATTATGTCATTCGTGCTTTCAATCTGGACAAACCCTATTCCCGTTTTCTGACGGAACAGATCGCCGGTGATGAACTCGTCGATTATCAATCGCAGGAAATCTCTCAAGAAGCGTATGACTGCCTGGTCGCGACTGGTTTTCTGAGAACTGCGCCAGATCGCACCTTTGCCAATATCACCAACTTTGTACCGGATCGGCTGGAAGTCATTTCCGATGAAATGGACATTCTGGGATCAGCGGTGATGGGACTGACGCTAAAGTGTGCTCGATGTCATTCGCATAAATTTGATCCCATTCCACAACGGGACTATTACCGTCTGACGGCGATTTTTAAGGAAGCGTACGATGAACATGACTGGCTGAAGTCACAAGGGGCACGTACGCTCCCCCATGTCATGCCTGAAGAACGCCGTCATTATGAGAATCATGAAAAACAATTGACGGCACAAGTAAATCAAACCAGGCAAGCGTTAAAAGATCTCACCGCCAAAACACTGAAAGTGCAACGGGAGAAAAAAATTCAAGTGTTGCCTGACACAGATCGAAAACAGATCTTGATTGCGTTTTCGAATGATCCGTCTTCACATACGGCTGAGCAGACGAAGCTGTTAAAAAAACACGAACAACTGATCAATATTGCCCCGGACGAGTTGAAGAAGCTCGATCCCGAATATCAACAGAAAACAGAGGAATTACAGACTCAAATCAAAACTCTGGAAGCGAAACGAATGTCAGAACCCCGGATTCGTGCCCTGTGGTCGCGTGGGTCCCCTTCACCCTCTTATATTTTGAAGCGTGGCAATTATCTGACTCCCGGTCGTCCTGTGAGTCCTGGTGTGCCTGCGGTTCTCACAAAAAACAATCCATCATTTATGCTTTCTAATTCAAACCCAAAAGGGAAGCCGGTTGGGCGGCGTCTGGCCTTTGCCCGGTGGTTAACCCAGCCAAATCACCCCTTAACAGCACGCGTGATCGTTAATCGAATCTGGTTGCATCATTTCGGTAAAGGTATTGTCAATACGCCGGGTAATTTTGGTCATGCAGGCGAACGCCCTTCTCACCCGGAATTGCTGGATTGGATTGCGAATGAGTTTGTACGTCAAAACTGGAGCCTCAAAGCCCTGCATCGATTAATGGTCACATCGAATACCTATCGACAGAGTTCGAAGGTCAGCGAACGAGCTTTACGGCTTGACCCCGATGGACGTCTTCTATCGCGGATGCCACTCAAGCGAATGGAGGGGGAAGTTCTCAGAGATACGTTGCTCTATCTTTCGGGCCAACTGGATGAAACTCCCTTTGGGCCGGCTGATCCGGTTGAAGTTCGATCGGATGGTCTGGTGACGTCAAAACGCTCTGACCGTGGATGGCGCAGAAGCATCTATATACTCCAACGTCGCACACAAATTCCAACGCTGCTGGATAATTTCGACTATCCGCAAATGGGGCCCAATTGTCTGCGCCGGGGAGAATCGCTTGTCGCTCCACAGGCGCTGCATTTAATGAACGATCAAATGGTTCATCAGCTGGCAGTCCATTTTGCAGACCAGATTCGGAGTGAAGTGGGAACCGATCTGCTGGCGCAAGTCAAACAGATTTATCTGAAAGCATTTGGGCGCACTCCGACAGCAGAAGAGGAACAGATTGGCGTTGCCGCGCTGAAGCAACTGGCAGCGCAATGGCAAGAGACTAATAAACAGAAGAAAGAGAATACGGACAGCAATCAAAAATCGCTGGTGAATTATTCGCATGCGATCTTCAATCTGGCAGAGTTTCAATATATCGATTAATTAAAATAACGAGTCGTCACATGAAACAGGATCACTGCATTCAAAATCAAATACCGAGACGCAGTTTTTTTCAACAAGTCTCTACGGGGATTCAGGGGGCCGCATTGACCTGGCTGCTACAGCAGGATCTGTATGCCGAGTCAAAATCAAAACCCCACCCGGAAACGCCCTCATTTGGCCCGCAGAATCAACCGCGTGCGAAATCGGTCATCCATTTGTTTATGAATGGGGGACCGAGCCAGATGGATCTGTTTGATCCCAAGCCGTTACTCGATCAATTTCATGGTAAGCAGCACTTTGACAAAATCGCAGGGGAAGTCGAATTCCCAGAGCAAGCGGGCGCTTTGATGAGAAGCCCGTTCAAGTTTTCCCAACATGGTGAATCGGGAATGTGGGTTTCTGACGTCATGCCTCATCTGGCGACTCAGGTAGATGAACTCACCATGATTCGTTCGATGTATACCACCAACCTGACTCACGAACCCGCGCTCTACAAGATTCAATCGGGCAGTGAATTTCCGGGACACCCGGCTCTCGGCGCCTGGGTCTCGTATGGACTGGGAAGCGAAAACAAAAACCTGCCTGCTTACGTCGTTCTGGATGATCCCCTGGGACTGCCAGTCAATGGAATCGAGAACTGGCAGGCCGGTTTTCTGCCCGCACAACATCAGGGAACGCGATTTCGCGCGACAGGGTCTCCGGTATTGAACCTGAAGCCCGGTTATGATCAACCTGACGCCGTCTCCAAACTCGAACGTGACTTAATCACGCGTTTAGACAAAATCCATCAACGCAAGCATACGCACCATCATCAGTTGGAAGCGCGTCTATCGACTTACGCTCTGGCAGCACGGATGCAGATCGCCGCTTCGGATGCACTCGACCTTTCACAGGAGACAGCGGAAACACAAAAAATGTATGGCATCGGGCAGCCAGTCACCGAATCGTATGGTCGCAGATGCCTGATTGCCCGCAGACTGATTGAACGAGGCGTGCGATTCGTGCAGTTATTTATCAACAGTCAAATCTGGGATACTCACAGCGCGATCGCAACCAGCTTGAAAGATGCCTGTCAACGAACCGATCAACCGGTGGCTGCCTTGTTGAGAGATTTGAAACAACGTGGATTGTTAGACGAAACACTCGTCATGTGGGGTGGCGAAATGGGCCGCCTGCCAATCGCCCAACTCTCGGCAGATAAAGACGAACGCAAATCGGGCCGTGATCACAATAAAAATGCGCTCTGTACCTGGATGGCAGGCGGCGGCGTCAAGCGTGGACTGACCTGGGGGGAGACCGACGAATTGGGTTTTGCCGCTGTCAAAAATCGGGTCAGTGTGCCGGACTGGCACACCACGATGCTGCATCTTCTGGGAATAAACCACGAAGAACTCTTCATTCCCCGAAACGGTTTAAACGAACGCCTGACCGGCGTAGGCAACCACCCACGCGTAATCAAGGAAATTCTGGCTTAACAATTACAGCGCCATTTTTTGATGCGAAACGCTCAGTCGTTTAATTCAAACTTCAGATCAGTGACTTCTTCTCCTTCAGGAACTGAAGCCGTCAGTCCTGAGGTATCAGCCTTCGCATATTTTTCCGGAAGCAGATTTTTGGGAGGCGCCTCTACTTTCGGATTGGGATCATAGTTAGGATCATCTTCGGGCAGGGCCTGGCTCGTGTCTGTTGCTTCCAACTTGGAAATCATGACCGAATATTCTCCCGGCACAACACCATCAGTTCCTTCGAAAGTCCCCATTTGAAAAGCGCCTGCCGCATCAGTGCGTCCGTTTGCCGTTTGCCCCTCTGAACCAACAGGGCGAAATACAACGATCGCATCTTCAACTGGATTCCCCTGGTAGGTGACCACTCCAGAAACTGAGTTCCGTACCGGCCGCGTGTCTTCAGGGCCACCACAACCAGGCAACGAGACAACCAAAAATAATATCAGACAACGGGGAACTTTTGTAAATTGATTCCACAAACTATTTCGCATCACTGAACCCTCTTTGCCATTCTAAAATCAGCCCAGAATAAAACAAGAAAGTTAATTAACTTCCGAAGTCAAATAACCAAGTCGTAATTTCACTGTAGGACCTAATGAACATTAACTGAAAAAACAAGATTCTCTAAGTATGTTAGTTGAAATCACCAGGAATTCAACTAACATTGAATAGGTAGATTATTTACTTGGTCATCCACGTGAGAGCTTACTTTCACAATAACTACATATCACATCTTGAACTGACTTAATTTCAACAAACGCCATTAGCCACTTTTACAAAACAGCGTTTTATATTTTACGTTGTTTTTCTTCCCGCCACTCTTATCACAATTTAAATATCGATTCGTTTTTTATCAGGAAAGTTTTTTCCTGTATCCCCTTTTACGAAGCGCGCCAATCGGGGATCGATTCTACCTAGTATTTATAAGGAGTATCTTTGGTGAAGAGTTATCTAAAAGAAAAGCGTAGAGGATTTACGTTGATTGAGTTACTGGTTGTGATTGCTATTATCGCAATTTTAATCGCATTATTACTGCCAGCAGTACAACAGGCTCGTGAAGCAGCTCGCAGATCAACTTGTAAGAACAATTTAAAACAAATTGGGCTGGCATTACACAATTACCATGATGTCTTTGGAATGTTTGTTCTGCGAAGAGGAGGCACAAACGGTTCCGATAGTGCGACATCAAACCGTGCTCGTTTGAGTGGCTTTGTTGGACTACTGCCTTATATGGACCAGGCGCCCTTGTTTAACAAAATTGCTGCAGGTGACCTGGGAGCTACGACTCCAGTTCACCCATTTGGGCCTTGCGCCTGGTGTGGCTGGAGTGTCTGGAATGTTTCTCTGCCAATGTTGATGTGTCCGTCCGATGGACGAAACAAACAGACTATCCGGGCGCAAAGTTATGTCTTTTGCATGGGTGACTCTGCAACCAGCATCAATGGAACTAACTCGCGCGGACTGTTTCCCTATCGATATGGAACACGCATTCGAGATATTACCGATGGGACTAGTAATACCATTGCCATGAGTGAGCATGTCCGAGCCAACTATGGCCCCAATGCAAGTAATGCTGGACGCAGACGAGTCGAAGGGATCGCCATGGGGCAGGCACCTCGTACAAATCCTGGTGCCTGCATGACTCTGGCTTCTGGCGCCAACTGGGTGAGTGGAACAAGTGTAAAAGGAAAGCATGGAACTTCACTTTGGGACGGACAGGCAGAACGTTGCGTCTTTACGACAATCCTGCCTCCCAATGGTCCTTCCTGTGCGGAAGGCACGAATGTCAATGCAGACTCTACTCATGCCGCTCTTGCCCCTTCCAGTCTTCATGTCGGGGGCGTCCATGTCTTGATGGCTGATGGTGCCGTTCGTTTCGTCTCGGAAAACATCGATACGGGTGACCTGAGTCAGCCCAGCCCCAGTCCCTCCACGAACACAGCCAGTCCGTATGGCACGTGGGGAGCATTAGGAACAAAAGATTCAGAAGAAGTTATCGGCGAATTTTAGATCACTAACGCTTAAAAAAACGTGATTACCTGATTTCAAATCCCTCTTCGCTTTCAAGTGAGGAGGGATTTTTTCTTTTAATACTAATACAAAACCATCAGAGTCGTTAACAAAATGCCAGTTTCAGGAAGCCTGTCTGCTGGCGATGCGATCTCTCTCAATGATCAACTAAATCAGCGCGTCGTGGAAACAATCCATTCGTACTGAGGTACAGGTGATAAATACTCGCCACTTCCCAAATCTGCCCTCTTTCCGTACATGGCATCTCTACATTTGAATTCGATGAAATCACTCAAAACAACACAAAAGAACACTTCTCCACCCCAATGTACAAATTGGTAAATTTGTTAAAAAACGAAGAATGAGATACTTACTACGGTGGAAATGAACAGATGGATCAGGTAACTCTAGTATCTATATAGACAATAGGTTGATTGCGCCTTAGAGGAATTTTCCTTGAATGGTTATCTCACTCCGATCACAAACTGTTCACGACCTAACGCATTCACTCCGTGATTAGTCTATCCAAAACCATCCAAAATAATCCATCCCCTGAATCTTTTGAATGACTTACGAAGGAATAACAGGATGCTACTGACCAACTGGCTCAACACGCTGACTTCTCGCATCAAACAACGCCCCGTCTTTCGATCCCGTGACCGTCGTGCCATCCGCCGGCGCTGGCAGGCGATTGTGGATAATCAAATCGCGACGACAGAAGCCTTGGAAGACCGAACGCTGCTCACGACATTCACTGTCGAGAATTTAGACGCCAGTGGTACCGGTTCACTGGCAGACGCGATTGATCAGGCCAATGCCAATGCAGGTTTAGATACGATTGTCTTTCAGACAGGTCTTTCTGGAACAATCAATGCTGGAACAACTCTGCATATCGAAGACGACGTGATCATCAACGGCGATACCGATGGTGACTCTGGTACAAAAGAGATCACAGTGACCGGCAACGACTTGTTCCGCGTATTTACAGTAGAAAATGCCAACGCCACATTCTCCAACTTTGCAATTACTGCCGGGGAAGGTAACACTGGTTATTCAGATCTGAATGGCGGTGGTGGTATTCTGGCTTTGGGTAACTTGCCTAATCACACATTAACTCTGCAAGCCATGGAATTCTCTGAAAATGAATCATCGTGGGGAGCTGCAGTTCATGCTTATAATACGATTGTCAGCATCGAAGACAGTCTCTTTTTCGACAATATTGCTGCAGCTGATAGTGTCGCTGGTGATTACTCTGCGCAAGGCGGAGCAATCAATATCACCGAAAGTCGAGATGAAGGTGTGATTCACACCATCACCGGTTCTACTTTTGTTAATAATCAGACAACAGAATCGGCGGGTCTTTATGGTGGCGGAGGTGCAATCGCGTATGCATCCTTCGGCGGACGACTCAATATTAATGAAAGTGTATTTGATTCCAACCAAACCTCTGGTCCTCAGGGCGGTGGTGCGATCTTGGCAAAAATATTTGAGGGTGGAACTGGGTCGACATTTGGTGTGATCGCCGATGTGCGCATTGATGGTTCTTTATTGCTCAATAACAAAGTGACCGATCAGGCCAATGCTACTGTCGGTGGGGGTGCAATCAGCAGCATTGGTTCCAATGAGATACAATTGCGCACAACAATCTTTGCTACCACGCTGATGAATAATTCAGTCGAAAGCACATCAGGCACAGGAGGAGCCATTTCCTCGACTGTTTTGAATGGTTCGCCATCAAATACATTAAACGTAGCTGAAAGTACTTTTTCGGGTAATCATGCTTTCTCTGGTGGTGCTATCGCCACTAATGCCACCTATTCAACAATTTTGACTTCGACAATTACTCTCAATACAGCCAGCGTTGATGAAACCGGTGGAATTTATCTCAGCACAAATCCACTTCAACCTGCAAATCAATTGGAAATCTCCGGCACAATCCTGGATGCTAACAGCGGTCATCAGATCGGAACCGATGGTGGGATGTTTAATCTCACTACTTCCAATGGATATAACCTGATTAATGGAACGGTTGAAAATGTTCCCAATGGTTTTGTGTTCCAGTCGACTGATATTACCGGAACTCCTGCCAACCTTTCTGCTCTGACCCCCAATGGCGCAATGGTCGGTTCACCGGGAGCACAGTCTGCAATACAGACTCATATCCCTCTTCCGGGGAGCGAAGCGATTGATAATGGAGGCACCACCGCGTTATTTGACCAGATCGGAACCCCCAGACCGCAAGGCTCAGCACCAGACATTGGCGCCATTGAATTTGTGTTTAACGGCCCGGCTGTGGTCTACGTAGATGACAATTTCAGTAATCCAACTCCAGGTCAGGATCCAGACGCAGGAGGCCCCGCCACCGAATTTGGTGTCGACGCATTCGCTACGATTCAGGAAGCCATCGACAATGTTGCGGATGGCGGTACAGTAATCATCGCCGCTGGAACCTATCTGCCGAGTTCGACAATTACAGTATCCAAGTCAATCACCATTCAGGGGGCACAAGCCGGCGTTGATCCACGTCCCGGCACCGGTTCTCTACGAGATGAAACCGACGACTCCACAGAAACCATCATTGACGGCGGAGGCTCACTGAGCCGCATCTTCCTGATTGATGCTGACAACGTCACCCTGGACGGCCTGGTCATCACGAACGGTACTGGTGATCTCGTTCGCAGCAGCAATCCCGTAGATAATATCACGGTTCAATACAATATCATTCACAACTCAACAGGCGACGAAGGCGTACAGCTGGCCAACGCCAGCAATTCATCGATCCAGTATAACTACATCTTTGATACTGAAGGCGACGGTGCAAATTTCGCCTACTCGTCGAACAGTAATATCAGTTTTAATGAATTGCGTAATGTTCGCAGCACCAACGGGGCCATTTATGTTTACGATTCCGAAGCTATTACCATTGAAGGAAACTTGCTTGATCTGGATCACCTGAATCAGAATGACGGCATCAAGGTCATTGATGAAATAGGGGCAGATACCACGACCAGCTATATCATCAATAACGTAGTCATTGATTCCCTGCAGGATGGCATCACGGTCGAGCGATCAAACGTGATCGTCAGCGGCAACGACGTCAGCGGTAGTACGAGTGAAAACGGCGTGATCTATGTCAGTGAAAACGTCGATAATGTTCAAATTACAAATAATTCGATTCACGACAATCTGGCATCAGTTTCTTCAGGACAGATCAATTACGCCATCCGAATCGGTAAAGCCTTTGGCAATCATCCCACCAACGTTGTGATTCGCGACAACAGTATTGTCAATAATGAAGCACTGATCTTCTTCCAGCAGGACACTCAGGCAAATCTCGATGCCAGTCGAAACTGGTGGGGTACTGCTGATTCTGCCGTGATTGCTGCTGGAATCGTCGGTGTCGTAGACGGCTTAGCTCAAACCAATGGTGCTATTGACTTCTCAACCATTCTTACCAGTGGTGCTGACACCAACGGCGTCGCTCCCGGATTCCAACCCGACACATCAACTCTCAGCGTACATACATTCGGCGGCGAACCGGAAAACGGTTCCCGCATTCAAAACGCCATTAATCTGGTTGACGCATCTGGAACAGTCGAAGTTCAGTCAGGAACTTATACAGAAAACGTGACCGTCAACCGTGGAATTACACTGAGCGGCACACCTGATATTCAGGGAATACTGACAGTCACAGATGGTGCGACATTGGCTCCTGGATTCAGTCCCGGAATCATTCACACGAATGGTTTGAATATTCAGGGAGATACGTTCGAGCTGAACAACATCAATCTGGGCAGCTTCACTCATCTCGATGTGGGACCCGGCGAAGATTTACGTTATGTTGAATCGGTTCAGGGAGAAAATATTCTCTTCTGGCGAGGTTCCACGGGAGAACTCCGCCGGGCCACTTATACCTGGAACGGAACAAATTTAGTCTTGGGCGCCATCACCAGTCCAACTGGCCTGACCTCGGGCGACCATGCCAGCATCCTCAACATGGGCGGCGGCGTGTTGGAAGGATATTTTCATACCGGCACGGGCCCCAGTGTCACCAGTCAGTATCACGCCATCAGTAATGACGGCGGACAGACCTGGATCAATGAGACATTAATCCCCTACCCCTTCCCGACTCCGGGAATCGGCTCCGACTCCGGCACCACCGGCGGCGGGGGGATCATTGAAATCAACGGCGAACGCCGCATCTATGCACAAAACAATTTTGGGGACATCGTCCTCTGGACAACAGACGCCGGCTCAAACGGCCCGCTGACCAATGTTGGTGCCCTCATCGATGGTTCAACCGGAAATTTCCAGAATCAGTCTCCCAGTGGTGATGCGATTGGCCTTTCATCCGGGCAGACACTCTATCTCTATGTGGATGGCGAAGGTTCTGAAAGTACGTTGGGCGCCATTGGTGCTTTGATCGTAGATCCTACCGGATTGGTAATTACCAGCCAGATCGATAATTTTATCTCTGTATCCAATACGGCGTTGAGTTCAGCTGGTTTGACGCGACTGGATGAAATGACCATCGGCGCCGTACAAATCGCAGGGAATATGATTACCGGCGTGCTGATGATCGATGGCGATAGTGTAGCCAATGGCAGCAACGAAGATCTGTTTTATGCTCCGATCACCATTAACACCAATTCCGTTCCTGCGGGAAGCCTGGATATTGAGATTAACGGAACGACTCCGGGAACCGAATATGATCAGATTGATGTCACGGGAACGGTAACTATTGGTGCGGGAGCAACATTAAATCTAATCGACGGCTATGATCCTGCTGCAGGCGAACAGTTTGTCTTGATCAACAATGATGGCGTTGATCCTGTTGTCGGTACTTTCGCTGGTCTTGATGAAGGCCATGAATTTTCCAATTTTCTCGGTGTCTCAGGCTTAACGGCATTTCTGACCTACACAGGTGGTGACGGCAACGATGTCTCCATTGTCGTTCAAGATCCAACACCACAGATTACACTGCCCGTGAATGGCACAGCCAACAACTACACACTCAGTTTAGTGGGACCGAATCTGGTTTTAACGGACAATGATTCCGGTATGACCATATCCACAATACCATTACTTTCTCTGGGCGGCCCCTTAGTCATTGATGGTGAACCCAATCAGGATGACAGACTCACGGTTGACCTGACCGGCATCGATGAGACCACTCCACTTCAAATTATTTTTAACGGTGGAACTGGTGGTAACGATGAACTGGTTCTGAGTCGGACCGGTAGTTTAGCTTCCGTAGAGCATGTTTTGGTCGATGCCAGCTCAGGTAATATTATCATCAATGGAGCAGTGACTCCGATTATTTCCTATACCGGCCTGGAACCAATCACTGACAATCTGGACGTTACAGATCGAGTATTTACTTTCACAGGAGCAGCAGAAACGATTACACTGTCTGATGATGGTGATCTGAATGATGGTGAGTCTTTCATTGACTCTTCACTGGCTGAGTCGGTTACCTTTTTGAATGCCACAAACTCCTTGACGATCAATACCGAACTCGGCGGAGGCAGTGGCATCGATGCCCTGAATGTAGAAGGACTGGATGAGCAATTCAACGCGAATCTAATCATCAACGCGGGAGCAGACGATTCTGTTTCCTTCCTGACAAATACAACAGACATTGGCTCAGGAAATCTGTCTGTTACCAGTGGAACCGTTGAACTGGATGCCGATATTATTGCCGCCAGTATTTCCGGTGATGCTCCTACGGTTAATGTACTTGGTTCTGCCGGTGGTGCTGATCTGCGGGATGCCCTCAATCTCGCTGGTATTGGTGGCACCATTAATGTCGCCGCGGGCACTTATCTGACAACAGGCACTCTGAACTTGAACCAGGCGGTCTCCATCGTTGGTGCCGGTAAAGAAGATGTCGAAATTCGCAAATCAGGCGCTCCCACAACCTATGATGAAGTGATCCACATTTCAGGTAATGACGTGTCGATCAGTGGCGCACAGTTAGGTTGGGAAACGCACACGATGGCAACCGACTATCGTGGATATGTCGTTGTCACAACAGGCGACAATACAACACTGAATAATCTGTTATTCAGTGACAACTACCGCAGTGCCATCGTCTTTGAAAATGCTGACAATCTGGAAATCTCCGATTCCATCTTTGAAGGAAAATTCGGACGCGCCGCCATCCGTGATGGCAACAGTGGCAGTGGTGAAAACTTTCTGATCACCCGTAATGAATTCCGTGCCGATCACTTCCGCTGGGGGCCGATCGCCATTGGCCCTCAGGGAACATTGGGTGATCCGAACAACGAAGCCTTCAGTGGTGAAATTTCCTTCAACTACTTCGGAAACGGATTGGAAGCCGGCGCGTTCCAGGAACAGGGCGATCAGAATTATACCGTCACGATTACCAATCAAGGCATGACCGCCGATGGTGTCGACATCATTCACAACACGTTTGACTGGCAGGATTCTGCCACGATCAACGGGGTCGGCAACTTTGCCCAGTCTGGTGGTATTTACTTTGATCCAAACCTCACCGTTCCCCCGGGATCGGTCAACATCACTGATAACATTTTTAACGGCTTCACTTATGACGGACCTCAACCCACAAACGATCCTTTGTGGAACCCCGCTGGCGGCGTGTTTGGTGGTGCACTGGAATTTGACGGCGTCGATGACTTTGGTCTGTTCCAGGATCCTGCCTTTGATGTGGGAGCAGCCGGAACGCTCAACTTCTGGGTCAATATGCAGGATCAGAGCCGCCGCAATCAGTTCTTTGAAGGTCTGGACGATCTGGGATTTGAATTTCAATTTCGAGAAAATACGGGAGGTCAGTTCTTTGGTAGCCCGGGGCGCGGCGTTAACAACACCGGTGATAATGTTGTTATTCAAGATGGCAGCGCTGGTGGAACGGAAGGTGTCTGGCAGAATCTCCAATACACGTGGAATTTTAATGGCGGCGTGAATCCGGAAATGCACATCTATGTAGATGGCACGGAAGTTGGCTATCTCAGCACTACCTATGACGCAGATCTCAGCCAATGGGTTGAGATCATCAGCACTGTCAACCAGTTAGTCACCGTTGGTCGCGATGCCAGCGGCGATCGACACTTCGACGGATTGATGGATGATGTCGGTTGGTTTAACGCTGTACTGAATCAGACCGACCGCGACAACATTAGAATGAATGGCGTGGCCACACTCTCAGCAGACGCCCGTCTCATCGCACACTGGGACTTCGATCAGGGTGCCGGCAATATTGCCGTCGACAATAAAAACGGCATCGAGATGTATATTTCCGCAAACGGAATCAGTCCACTTGGTCCTGAGTTCCGCCCGGGAATGGGACAATTCGGCGGTGCGTTGGAATTTGACGGCATCGATGATTTTGCCACATTCCAGGATCCCTCGTTCGATGTCGGCGCGCAAGGTACCTTGAGTTTCTGGGTCAACATGCAAGATACCGGGAAACGGAACCAGTTCTTTGAAGGTCCGGGAAATCAGGGTCTGGAATTTCAGTTCCGCCCAAACAGTGGAGGTCAGTTCTACGGAAGAGTCGCAAATGATGGCGACTTCGTGATTGAAGACGGCCCCAGTGCCGGTGTCGCAGGAACATGGACCAACATCCAATACACCTGGGATAACACCACCTCGGAAATGCGGATTTACATCGATGGAACGGAAGTCAGTGGCTATCTGCCCGGATTCACCCCCACAGACCTGTCCAGCTTCGACAGTATGCAATTCATCGATACGATCAATGGTCTGATGAATGTGGGTCGTGACCCCGGTGACAGTGGTCGCTACTTCGACGGTCTGATGGACGACATCGCCTGGTTCGATGTAGTACTCAATCCGGCAGAACGCGCTGAAATCATCGGAACCAGTGTTGGAACCTCATTCCTGAATGGAGATCCACGCCTGGTCGCTTACTGGAACCTGGACGATGCCCCCGGCACCACAGTCGCAACCGGTGATGGTGGAACAAACATTGACCTGAATATTCAGGCTGAACCTCCCCTGCCCCCCATTGAAGGGTTCGGAGTCCTCGCTCCTGCCAACGCAACCGTGACCTACAACGTCTTCCACGACAACGATCTGAATTCCAATCTGCCTTTGGACCCAACCAATATCCTCGGCGATCCGTTGTTTGCTTACGAAAGCGATCCGAATTATGCACCTACTGACCCAGATTCTCTGGCAGAACAGTTTGCCATCGGCTTCGGTTCGACAGCCGCGTTCAGTTCATCCGAACACGCCGTTGATGCAAACACGATGACGCCGCACATCGGTGCCTTCCAGGATCTCTCCCTCTTCGGGGCGGGTGACATCGTGATTGATGGATCAGGTGCAGACGATCTGCTCGAAATCACCTTTATTGATGCCAATACTGCGACATTTATCCTCACCACCGATGTCGGCGGAATGGGAGAAACCGTGACAGGTCCCGTGATGTTAACCAACATCACCTCCCTCACCTTCAATGGCCTGGAGGGAGATGATCTTCTGCGCGTGACCAATCCGATGGGCGGTCTGCTCGATCCTGTAAATGGCCTCATCTTCAACGGAGGCACCGGTGGCGAAGATGGCGCCGGCGATACTCTGGAAATCCTCGGCGGAACGGCAACCACTGTGGAACACCGCTTTTCCAACGATAGTGAAGGTAGTGTATTCTTTAATGGTGAAGGTACCGCGACGATTACTTATACCGGTCTGGAACCGATCATTGACAACATCGATGCGGCAGACCGGATCTTCAGTTTTACCGGTGCTGATGAGCTCATCACGTTGTCTGACGGTGGTGCCGCGGGGCAATCTTTGATCGACTCCACACTGGGAGAATCGGTCCTCTTTTTGAATCCCACAGCGTCACTAACCATCAATACCGAAGCCTTTGGTGGCACTGGTATCGATACCGTGAATCTCATTGGGGCTGATGCTGCCTTCTCCGCCAACCTGACGGTCAACGCAGGTGCCAATGATGCGATTAACACAGGCACGATCGATATTGGTGCTGGCAATGCTGACTTGAATGCGGCGCTGGTGAATGTCAATCTCGCATTCACCACCACCGGCAGTGTGGACATTGATGCGTCTTCTGGAATCACCTTTGCCGCAGCAGGCGTGATTGATGCCGGAGCAAACACAATCGACCTACAAGCCGGCATTGGTATTATGCTGGGGCAGATTACCACCACCGGTGATGTGACTGTCACTGCGACAGCGGGATCGATTTTTGATGCCAATGCCGGGGTGAACAATATTACCGCAAACAATGCCACACTGGTTTCGGGATCAGGAGCCGGTCTCTTTGATGCCCTCGAGACGGCGATTTCCGCTCTGGAAGCCAACATTGGTGGCGGACTGGAGCTCGACGATACGGGTACGCTCAACGTCGGTTTTGCCGGTGGCATCAACGGCGTAACAGTCGGCGGTCCTTCAACGATCACTTCGACCGGTACCATGACAGTCACCGAAAATGTGACCGCTTCCGGCGGGGATCTGTTATTGCAGAACACGGGCGGTAATTTCAACCAGAATGCTGGAACAACCATTTCGAATACCGGTGCGTTTGAGATCGGCATTAACTCAACCGGACAAGTAAACTTAATTGAAGACTCATTGATTAACAGTAGCGGTAACGGTCTGATCGACATCGATGCGGTAAACGATGTCAATGTTGTGAGAATCACTACCGGCGGCGAAGTACAGATCACCACCAGCGCCGGTGCAATCATCGATAACAAAACGGTAAACCTTTTTCCTCCAAATATTATTGCAGACAGTTTATCTCTACTTGCCGCTACAGGGATTGGTGATACAGCGATTTCAGCAAATTTAGGCGTGAACGTTAATACGCTGTCCGCCAGCAGTTCAAGTGGCAATATTGTAATTTTCGAACACGACAGCGTTAACGTAGGAACTGTGAATGGTATCTCAGGTCTGTTTAATAATGGATATATCGATTTATTAGCTAATAACAGCATTACAGTCGACCAGGATGTCCGTTCCACAAATTTAGATTCGATAGTTAGTATCAGATCCGGAAACCAACTTACAGTGAATGCTGCCATTGAATCTAATGATGGTACGATTAATCTTTTAGCTTTTAATGACCTGATTCTGGGTAGTGCATCCAGTATTGATACGACTACGTCTGCATATATTAATTTGAGGGCAGATTTAAATAATTCGGGTACTGGTGAGTTTACACAAAATGAAGGTAGCATAATTAATGCTCGTGGTGGTCTCCTCTCCATTCATGCCTCTGAAGATATCAATCTTACGAATCTGGTCAGTATAGGAGGACAGATCCTGATCGAAACCACCAATGGGGCAATCATTGACAACACGGTCGGTGAAGGCACATTGATTACCGGAGGAGAAGCCGCATTTCTAGCAGCAACTGGCATCGGTAATTTTGCTGATGGCGATATTGATACCGCTGTTTCTACACTGACAGCATCAACCCCAGGTGGAAACATTAACATCTACAATATGGGTGCATTAGACATTGGGGCACCCTTGTTTATTGGAATGCCTCTTTCTGATGTCGAAGCCAATACAGGTTCGATTGATATCACCTCAGCAAGCCCATTAACTGTTTCCGGCAACGTCACTGGTGCCGGGACGGTCACGCTGACCTCAACCGATGGTGCTGGCCCCGGGGATGATCTGACAATCAACGCCGGTGTGACCGTCGAATCAACGGGCGCAGATGTGGTTTTGAACTCCGGCGATAACTTCCTGCTCACACTGACGGGCGAAGTCATCGCAGCAACCACTATTGAGATTAACGTCGACCCCAGCGCCGGCGACCCGGATGCCGCCGGAGCGACCGTCGACCTGCTGGGTAATGTCGACGCCACGCTGACTACGATCAACGGTGGCGACGACGAAGATACGTTCAACATTCTGCCGACGGGCGATTCGCCAATCACCATCAATGGCGGTGATCCCACATTGCCGGGACCAGGCGACGTCCTCAACATGGACTTCAGTGGCTTAACTAATCCGCCAGTACTGACGCTGGGTATGGATGCCGGTTCGGGAGAATTCAGCTTCCTCGCACCCGATCTGCAACTGCCGGTGACCTACAGCAGCATCGAAAACGTCACCACCAGCACCGGTGCTTACCACCTGGTGCTGGACATGCTGGCTTCCGGCTTCCAGGACGGGGCCGCTGATGACATCAATGTGGCTCTGGATGCAACGGGCACCGATCTGCAAATCGCCATCAACCCCAGTATCTTCTTCACCGGGGCGATCGCTGATATCCTCTCCTTCACCGTCCTGGGGTCCAGTGATAGCGATTCGCTCCATGTCAACGAAACCGCTGGTGGACTGCCCTTCTTCGCCACAGCCGCACCGCCAGTTGGCATTTCCAGCGGCTCGCACCTGAACGCCGCCGCCGACTTCTACCTGGAAGATGTCTTTAACCCCAACACCTACGATGTCAACGATATCACGTTCCATTTTGATGGTGGCGGAGGCATGAACGACGCATTTCGTCTGATTACCTCAATCAACACCTATAATGTCGGTTACTTCTCGGACCTGGACGATGCCCTGGGCAGCGGCAATATCGTCGCCGCACAGTCAGGGAACACCGATATTGACTTCGGATTCTCGTTTGCCCGTCTGGAAGGACTCGACTTCCTCACTTATTCAGGTGGTGAACTCCACGTCGATGCCAGTGCTACCCCCATGACCAACCAGATTGCGATTGACTCCCCCTCTTTGCTCAGCAGCTATACTGAGATCATGGGCAACGGGGGATTCACCGACCTGGTGTTTGATGGATATCAGGATCTGGTAGTAGTCTCCGGACCGGGCAGCGAAACCATTGATCTGATCGCTGTGGGACCGGGGAGCAACATCACTAGCATTGTAATCGATGCCGACGACGTCTTTGGCACCAACGCAGCCGACAACGATGTGATCCGTGTGCATTCGGCTCCGCTGGGCGTACTCAACATCAACATCCTGGCAGCCGCCGGTGATGACGTGATCAATGTCTTTGATGCCGGCAATACCGTCGACAACATCAATGCTCAGATCATGATTGACGGCGAAGGGGGCAACGACACGCTGACGATCATCGATTCCGGCGATCTGACGGGTGACACGTTTGAAATCACTTCGACCACCGTCGAAGGCCTGACCAGTGCCGCGGGCACCGATATCACGTATATGGCAATCGATAACCTGAACGTCACCGGAACCGACGGCAATGATGACATCAGTGTGAACCTGACGACTCAGGAAGACCTGAATAACGTCACGATCAACGGCTTTAACGGCGACGATGACTTCTCCCTGCAGAACGGCAGCACGCCGATGGGCGTGGATACCCGCCTGAACGGGGATGCCGGCAATGATGAATTCTTCTTCCTGCCTGGCAGCATTCTACGAGGCTTCATCGACGGGGGCGGCGACGTCGATACCATCGACTACACCACCTATGCCGCCGTGGTGCACATTGCCCTCTCCGGTCTGGGAACCATCGACGGCTTCCAGGGCCGCGAAAACAACGGCAGCATCCTGGGAACCGGCATCGGCAGCCTGGGCTTCGATAACATCGACGACCTGCTGGGGTCCGGTCTCAGTGACACGCTGGAAGGTCCTGACCTGAACAACTACTGGGGCATCACCTCTACGGATACCGGCTTCATTATCGCCGATCGTCCCAACCTGATGATCGGTCGTCCGACCACGGGCGGTGACGCCACGGCCACACCACCGGAACAGTTCCTGAGCTTCCTCGACTTCGAAAACCTGATCGGGGGCAGCCTGAATGACCGCTTCGACCTGAGTGACGGGGCCGGCCTGACCGGAACCCTGAACGGGGATCTGGGGAACGACAGCCTCGATTACCGGGATTACACGACCGGCGTGAACGTCGACCTGTTTGCGGGAACCGCGACCAATATCGGCGGCGGTCTGGCACTGGGAACCGGCGGCGGCGACGATGACAACAGCATCGAAAACGTCTTCGGTGGTGACGGTAACGACAATATCACCGGCGACAACGACAACAATATCCTGGGTGACGGCTTCGGCAGTGACAACCTGGACGGCGGTGGTAACGGCGTCGGCAGCGAAAACGGCGGCAACGACGTGTTCCTGATGGAACCGGGGGCCGGCGGCAGTGTCGACGTGATTACCGATATCCACGGCAACGATACGGTCGACTTCCGCTTCGCCAGCCAGGGCATCGTATTCGACGCCGACATCATTAACACACCGCAGGACGTCTTCGGTGGCAACACGGTCGAACTGCGACAGATTCAACCACAGCAGCCGGACACGAACCCCAGCTTCATGGAAAACGTGGTCGGCAGTGAGTTCAACGACCTGATCTTCATCGATCCGCTCTCCCAGGACGGTAACTTCCCGATCGACGGACCACCGGTTCTGCGTTCGGTTGACGGCCGCGGGGGGAACGACACACTGGACTTCGACGCCAAGGGACAGGAAGTGATCGACACCGGTTTCTCCCTGACGGCCGACGGCGTGGGGACCGTGCAGTATCTGAACTTTGAAAACGTGCGTCCGTTCGAAGACAATCCCGGCTTCATCGTGGACAACGGCGACTCTGCCTTCACAATCACCGGCGACTGGCCTTACCATCCGGCAGGAACCGCCGCCATCACCAACGGCATCGGCTTCGAAGACGACATTCATACGGTTGCCGGCACCACGCCGACCGGCGTGGGTCCCGCTCAGGCCTTCTGGGAATTCTTCGGCCTGACACCGGGACAATACCGGGTCTCAGTGACCTGGCCGGTTTCAACCAACCCGGGTATTGTGGCCCAGGTGGCCACCGATACCCCGTTTACCGTCTTTGACGGTGCCCAGACTGACATCGGCACGACGGCCGTTGATCTGGGAACCTCGGATCTGAATCAGCAGATTGCTCCGAATGACTTCAGTGTCGATGGTGCGGTCTGGGAAGATCTGGGCGTGTTTACGATTAACAGCCGCACGCTGACCGTAATGCTGACCAACCTGGCCGACGGCAAAGTGACCGCCGATGCGATCCGCATCGAACGCGTCTCCGCCGGTCCGGAAATTGAGCTGACCGATGTGACCGACGCCTTGGCCCCACCGGCCCTGGTGGTCGACGGTCATCCCGGCGGCATTCAGTTCGGCGACACCGAACTGTTGACCCCCGCTGTGCGGACCTTTGAAATCACCAATAACGGCTCAGCGGTTCTGAATATCAGTAATATCACGATCCCCGCCGGTTATACGACCGACCTGACAGCCCAGGCGATCGGCATCGGTTCCACGATCCAGTTTACGATTACGATGGACGCCAGCACATTCGGAGACCGCTCCGGCATCTTCTCATTCGATACGGATGACGTGGATGAAGCGACCTTCAACATCCTGCTGGACGGACGGGTTTCCAACGTCGTGATCGTGGATGACGGCGATGCCGAGTTCTCAGCCACCGCCGGCTTTGAAACCTTCACCACCAGTGTGAATGAAGGCAACGTCGGTTTCGAAGGAGATATCACGGGCGCGGTTCCAAATCAGCCCGGCAGCACGCCTGCCCCCGGAACAGAAACCGCCACCTGGACCTTCACCGATCTGGCCGACGGCAATTACCGGGTCTCGACCACCTGGTCGCCGCTTTACAACCGCGTTGATGATGCCCCTTACTCCCTGGATGGGGGAGCGGGCGTATTTGATCTCGATGTGGACCAGCGGATCACTCCTGGCAGCTTTGTTGATGAAAACGGCGTTGCCTGGTTCGATCTGAACCTGTCGTACCTCGTGGTCGGCGGGACCCTGACGGTGACCCTGACCAACGACGCCAACAACTTCCCGCGTGACTCCTACGATCTGGCCAACGGCGTGATTGCCGATGCGATCCGCATTGAATATCTGCCGGAACCCGATCTGGAAGTGACCGTGGACATGGGCACGGTCGTTGAAGACGACACCGGCAACGTCGACTTCGGCAGCACGCTGCCCGGCATTCCGATTATCAAGACCTTTACCGTGACCAACCTGTCGATGACCGACGTGGACGTCACCGGCCTGATCGAATTTCCTCCGGGCTTCAGCATTGATCCGGCTTCGCCATTCGGAACCGACACTGTTCCGGTAACGATTGGCGGCGGTAGTTCGGTCACCTTTACCGTCCAGTTTGACGGGGGGACCAACGGTTCCACCTTTGGTCAAATCTCCTTCACCACGGGCGACGAAGATGAGAATCCTTATAACTTCACTGTGAGTGGAACAGCGGGTCCGGCCACCGTCGGTGTCACGGACACTGATTTCTCCACCACGGGAACCTGGACCGGTCATACTCCCGGCGGTGTCGGCGATCCGGAATTCCTGTATGCCGGCGATTATGTAACAGGGGGCGTGGGAGCCAATACGGCTACCTGGAGCTTTGATGTCGAACCGGGCCGTTATCAGGTCGTGGCACACTGGTACGTTCACCCGGATGTGACCACCAACGGTCACGGAGCCGCCAGCAACGCACCGTACACGATCTTTGATGATGTGACGCCTGTAACCACCGTACTGGTGAACCAGCAGACCAGCTCTGATGACTTCCTGGATGACGGCACCTTCTGGGAATTCATTGGCGATCCGGTTGTGATCACCAGTGATGCCCTGAATGTCCTGCTGACCGACAATGCCAACGGGATTGTGTACGCCGATGAAATCCGCATCTATCGTGTGGTCGATCCGGTGATCAGCGTGGAAGTCGATGGAGTAGAAGTGGAAGATGGCAGCAGCGTTGACTTTGAAGAGACCATCGTCGGGGCAGCTGTCGTCAAGACCTTCACCATTACCAACTCGGGTGAACGGAACATGGCACTGGGCACGATTAACCTGCCAGCCGGATTCACTCTGATCAGTGGCTTTGGTAATGACAACCTGCCACCCGGGGCTTCGACCACGTTCACGATGCAGATGGATGCCGCGACAGCCGGTCCGTTTGGGGGCATGGTCTCCTTCGGCGTCGATTCAGCGGACGCGAATCCGTTCAACTTCACGGTAACGGGATCGGCACAGAACTCGATGATTGTGGACAACGGGGATCTGAATTACAGCAACAGCGGTCCCTGGGAAACGTTTTCCACCACGACGGCCTTCTATGAATACTTCCAGCAGGATCAGGATGTCCTGGACGGCGGCGATCTGCCGGGCAGCAACACGGCCAGCTGGAGCTTCAACAATCTGGGAGCCGGCGCCTATCAGGTATCTGCTCACTGGTTCCAGCACAGCAGCCTGGCCCCGGATGCCCAGATCACGATCTCCGGAATTGAAGGGGGACCGGTTACGGTCAGCCTGGATCAACGGTTTGCTCCCAATGACTTCAGTGCCGATGGCACAAACTGGGAAGAACTGGGAGACTTCCAGGTGGCCGCCGGCGGTACATTGACCGTGACGATTACTGATGATGGCGCCAGCGGTGATATCGCCGCCGATGCCATGCGACTGGAACTGATTCCGGTCGGCATGCAAGACCCGGAAATTGAAGTACAGGCAGGAGCCGTGGACCTGGTCAGCGGCGTCAGCAGCCTGGATCTGGGAACAACCGGCTTCGGGGAATCCCTGTTCCAGACCTTCACGATTACGAATACCGGCACCGACACCCTGAACCTGGGCGCAATTACAACACCTGCGAATTTCAGCGTCTTCTCGGGACCGGGAACCACAACCCTGTTCGCCGGTCAGTCGACGACGTTTGTGCTGGAATTCAACAGCACCGGCGTCTCGGGTACCTCATCCGGTACCGTTTCGATTGCCAACAATGATGCAGACGAAGCGCCCTTCGACATCGATGTCTCGGCTACAATGTCGGCTGTGCAGATTGTCGACGACAGAGACGCCGACTACAGCGATGTAGGCAACTGGCAGCTGAAACAGGGAGCGAGCCTGTTCTACTACCAGACTGATGGTCAGCAGCTGAACCAGGGCGAAAACGGGACGGCAACCTGGAACTTTACCGGACTGGCCGCCGGAACGTATACCGTATCCACGACCTGGTACCATAACGTGGCCCGGGCAACGAATGCGGAATACAACATCGGCACCGGTCCGATCGTGGTCAATCAGCGCGTGGCACCGAATGACTTCAACTCCGAAGGCGAGGACTGGGAAATCCTGGGGACGATCGCTGTTGGAGCCGGTGGTTCGATCACGGTGACGCTGAGCGACAATGTGGCCGACGGTTCGATCATCGCGGACGCCGTTCGCATCGAACGGACCGGACCACTGGTCGCTGCCGCCGGTGAGAGCAGCACTCCTGCTGCCTCGATCACCCAGGCCGATCTGGACGCCGTCCGGAATGCCGCGTTGACCTACTGGAGTGCCACAGGGCTGACCGCTGACGAGATGGATCGTCTGCAGTCGGTGAGCTTCGTGCTGGCGGATCTGCCGGATGCGATGCTCGGCGGTGCAACCAGCAGCACGATCCTGATCGATGTGAACGCCGCCGGTTATGGCTGGTTCGTCGACGACAGCCCGTTTGACAGCAGCGAATTCACGCTGGATGCGGACGGCAATCTGGTCGCCGACGCAGACAGCGAAGCCTTCGGCCGCATGGACCTGTTGACCGTCGTGATGCACGAACTGGGACATACCCTGGGTTACGACGATCTGGACGCTGCCGAAGCAGGCAACGACCTGATGAGTGAATCGCTGAACGATTCACAACGTCGCCTGCCTGAGATCGACGATGCAGACGCATCCGATATCGACGACTTCTTCAGCGCCATCACCGGCGGAGACAACCCGCTGCTCAACTAGCAGCCTGTGTCTCACAGCCGCGGACAAGTAAAAACCACAGCCCTCTGAAACGGACGTTCCAGAGGGCTTTTTTATTGAGAAACTGTATCCAGAATAATTAAATCGTCTCCAAAATCATTTGGAAGACGTCAGTTGTCGATGTGCATGGTAGTTGTGGCACTGCAGGCAGCTTTGAGTTGCTGTTGCCGCGTTATGACAGGTACTGCAATTTTGTCGGCTGATGGGCTGAAAGCCGCTGGTGCAAGCCTGCTGACTGTTCTGATTGATCTGCCAGAACAGATTTGATTGATCGCGAACAAAATAATCACTCTGCAAGATGGTGGTACTGTCTGTTCCCAATGGATCAAAGACGTGACAACTTTCACAATTCAATTTTTGCCCCGATGACAAGTGAGGTGCATGTGAGAATTGAGTGAATTGTTCTGCTTTCGACTGCTGCGTCGGCAAAGGCTGCCAATTGATATGAGAGCGCCCACTGACAGGATCTTTGTCAACTGAATGGCACATCAGACAGCGTCCGGAAGCAAGTGCCCCGTGAGAATCTTCCGTACCGGATGCGGTCGGGTTTGAGAAAATCCGCCACATAGAGTCGCGGTCTAAACTCTGCTGATTCTCCTGAACAGCCTGATCAAGCCACCCCTTAATGAGAGGATCGGCATGACCAATGGGACGATAGCGAATGGTAAAATCAGAATCAGAGATCGACCAGCCACTATTGGCGTTGCGTGCAGAGAACCCTGCTGAGACAGGTTTTTGCTGAGTAGAATCTGGTATTGCCTTTTTCTCTGAATGATATTTTATTTCGGTCGCCAGATTCGGAAACCAGATTTGCTGCGCCTGTGATAATGTAGGAACGATAGACGGCTTAAGATGCAGATAGAGCGCACTGTTTTTCCCCAGACGTGCAGTTAACGCCGCTTCCCCTGATGTGGAAATATCGTAGAGTAATCGTTTAATGGCCCAGGCAATTTCTGCAACAGCTGCTGCTTTTTCTGGATCAAAATTATTCAGATTGCGGTAATCAATCTCTCCCAGTTGTTTGATGGCTCTTTGATAGTCGGAATCATGTTCCAGCAAGAGTTCCATCAGTCGAGGTAATCTGGCTGTGGCGAAAGATCCCTCGGTATTGGGCCAGACTCCCTGTGACTTCATTAATGTGGGAGCAATGACTGGCAGTGCAAAAAAAGGAACGCCTGGAAAATCGACATCTTCAATTTGCGGCTCATGACAACTGGCGCAGGTCTTTTCAAAGCCAGCAGTCAACATCAAACGGCCTGTGGCATCAGGTGTATGACAAGAATTGCAGGATTCCGGTTTGTGCCCCTTGGGCATGGTCCGTTTGAAATCTCCATTTTTGAAATAACGACTCATGTGCGCGTTATGATCGAAATAAATCCGCGAGCGACGTTGGTAAGGATAGTCTCCTAACGCAGGATGGCCATGCTGGAAACTTAAAAACGGACTGGTATGACAGGACTGGCATTGTAAGTCTGTTAATTGTGTGAGATTGGTCTTTCGTCCATGATGCTCCTGGTGACAGGTTGAACAGGCAAGTTTTCCGTTCGTAGCAGGGTGTCCTGTGAGTGATGCCAGCTGCAGCGCAATGGGGGCCGACGCTGATTCCTTCTTTGCCTGAATTTGACTGGTTATTTTGTGTAATCGCTCAATAGACACGCTGTGGGCAAACAGTGCTTTTTCTCCCAGTTCTGTATGACATTTCAAGCACCGTGCTGAATCATCGAGGGCAACATCACCATTCATCGTCAGATGAATCCAGGTATCAAGGCCTCCTTCGGCGGCAGTATGGCAGGCACTACAGCTCGATTCAATATTGGCGTGCGATTGGGAAACTTCTCCTGGTGAGAGAAGCGAGGAGGGAGAGTCACCGCTGAAAACAATGAGACAAAACGAAGCGGCAATGAACGCGGCAAGTCCACCCAGAAACCGTCGCCTGGCTAAGAGACTGCGACGAGGCTGACAACTGGTATCAGGCTGACAGCAGGTTCCATCGGGTGCCGGGCCTTCCTTACACTTCCCCCCATTTAACACGGAACGGGTACACTGATATTTCCCGCCTTTCTCAGCAGGCTCGCACTGGCTTTGAAGCTGGCATTCTCCCTTGTTGCTCGGCCCCAGCCGACAAGGCAAACCTTCCTCGCACAACCGACCACAAACCCAGGTGTTTGCTGGTCGTTCGTAATTACTGTTCTTCCAGTCGAAGGGTTGCAACGGTTCGGTCATCCACTGGTACTCGCAAACGCACAGGCAGCAAGCGCGTGATATAAAGAAAAAATGATCAGGGAATAGGTTAAAGGCACATGCACGAAGAGCCACAATTTGATAATGGCCTGAAAAATATACTGGTAATCGAGATCATCTTTCAACTGAATCTGCTCTGCGATTTGTTGTAGCCTCACCTGCTCCTGTTCATCAAGAAACGGTTGTAGTGCAGAAATTTTCTGTTTGAGTTGATGCAGATGTCGTTCCGAATGCAGAATATGACTGATCTGGTGACGAGGCCCTTCAAAGAATTCCTGTAAGTGTTTGTGATAGAAATCAGGGAGTGCGGCCCCTTGCTCTGGCTGCGCATCGTCAAATATCAGCGTCTTGACTCGATCATGAATTTTGTTTCGGTGCATCGGAATTCGTTCAAACAGCACTTCTTCACCACGCGAGAGGAGTCGGTAGGGAATCGTACGAGACAGAAACCAACCAAAGATACCACTTAAAAACACGATGTAATACGTGAGAAAAAGAATAACTTCCAATAGACCATTTGGAATCTGCAGTCTGCTATGTAATGCAAAGACGACAAACGACAGGAAACCAATAAAAATGTGGAAACGCAGCCAGGCAGCACTGCTTCCCAATGGCAGAAATGATATTTTTTTTCGCAGCTGATAACTGGCCAGAAAGAAAATACAAAGCAGCAAAATTGTTCCACTGGCGAATGAAGTCTTCGAAAGAGTAATCGAAAATAAATAGCACCCCGCGAGAATCAGCAGAGAAATCACCGTGAATACCAAAAAAGTGATTCTTTGTTGCACCCAAAAGTGTTTCATCGCGAAAACGCCTCTCCCACCTGGGCCGCATCTTGCATGTCCACACGAAAGAGTGCGTCATGAGGGCAAGCACGTTCGCAGGCTGGTCCGCCTTTCTGGTCGATACATAAATCGCACTTTGTAGCTTGAGTCAGCGGTGAACGCGTTTTGGAATCAACGATAATATTTCCTTTGGAATCTCGGATATCAACCATACGAATCGCATCAAATGGACAGTTGCTGGCACACTGGGCACAACCAATACAGGTTTGTTCGTTGATGATGATATCACCTTGAGCAAAATCGCGAAAGATTGCACCTGTAGGGCATTCAATCATGCAGATGGGATCCACACAATGCAGGCAGGAATTGGGGACCATATATTGATTAAGAATGGGCCCATGACGAATAAACCGGGGATTATTGTCATGAGCGGTTGAGCAGGCGCGGACACAATCATCACAGCGTGTACAACGTTCAAGGTCGATCACCATCAGCGATGTTCCTTGTACAAAATTCTGATCGACCAGCTGACTAAGCAGTGTATCATCGTTGATCTTAACCGAGTTACTACCTGAATCAGAAACGTGCGTTTTAACTTCATGCAGATCTGCGGCCCCAACAGAGCCGTTTTGTTTGAGTAATTCCTCAACAAGTGCCGTCGGTACAAGTACCGCGTTCAAATGCCCAATCGCACTCAGTTGTGTGCTGCAACCAACTGGAGTCAGCGATTGTACTTCAGCTCGAATTTCATCCAGGCCAAAGATTTGACCGGGAGATAAATAACCAACCGTACGTCGGCCGTTATAGTGCCGCTGACTGATGCGGGCTAAGCCGCTACGAATCATCACGATGCCACTGGGATAATCGCCTTCGCGAATTATCACTGGTTCCCCGCCCTCGGTCGTATGATCCTGATTCTCGATTAAGTCCTTAAACGGTTTCGGAGAGTCGTAGTTACCAAATGTATGAAATTCAACCTGATCTACAATCCGTTGCATCAATTCTGGCTGGCAATCATGAAACAAGGGAGTTGTTCGCAGGAAGGCAGCCAGAGCCCGTTCGCGGAAAGCATCCTCTATATATTGTTTCAGTTTTCCGTTCTGATCATGACGCAGAATATCCCGAATCCCTTGCCAGCGAATTTCAAGGAGCTGTGAAACTCCTTCCGAAAATACTGTGGCAACACGACTGGTTCGCCCCAGCGCTGCAAGTTCACCAAACCAATGGCCGGCATCAAGCCGTGCCGTGTGGTATTTATCGAGAACGGCCGAAACTTCCTGAAGATAGATTCGAGTGCTGTTATGTGCGTGACGTGTTTTCAATTCAGACTTAGAGAACACCGAATCAAGTTTACGAACTTCAGGTACACTATGATTTCGCCAGAGTTGTGCGAAAGATTCCCACAGGGTTTTGACCTTATTATCGTGCCGCCCCAGGATTTCATCAGGAAGAGTTGGTTTTCCTCTTTCCAGCCCGACACGCACATTTCCAGACAAAATAAAGAAAGCTGAATTTCCCCAGTCTCCCCGCCGTACAACGATGTCTCCATCGTCAAATCCAATAATCCGCGCATCGTTCTTAATGATGTCATGCAGTGGCAGAGATCGTTTAAATCCTGCAGGATCAATCTCTGAAAAAGGTGGTTTTCCCAGCAGAATTTCCACAGCGGTATCGGTCATTTCATCCTCGCTGCCTGGTTCGAGCGAGAAAGGTTTATCCCAGCGCCGCGGACGTGAAATAGAAGGTTCTGACATTGGAGTACAACTTGTTGCTTGCGTGGAACTGGTTGAAACTTCTTATTTATTCAGATACTTATCCTGGAACTGCTGAGAATAATGTGGTGGATATCGCTTGATCACAGAATCGAGCTTGGGAAAGTCTGCGCCATCATATTTCCTGGAAAACAGTTTGGCCTGTTCTGCGACTTCATCGGCTGCTTTCGTATAAGTCTCTTTATCCGTGGGCAGTGGCGCGAACAGGGTTCCGAACATAGGTGTGATGAGATTGATTACTGCTTGTACTTCCGGCGTGGGAGCAGCGGCATTGATCTGAGACAGCTTACCGTTTGCAGCCGCGATAATACCACTAATTTGAGGAATCACAGCGGGGTTTGTTGCATTGGCCCGTGCTCGGAGTGCGGTTTCTAATTGCACCAGAGTACCAACAACAAACTTCATTCGCCGACGATTTTCTGCAGTCCCTCCGGTTCGCTCCATCCACAATGAAGGAGCATCGGCATTTTTGGTTTTGTCAACGAGGAAATTATGTTTTACTTCTCCCCCCGTCCAGGAAACAAAATCGAAGGCACTTGCAGCCTTATGTCCTGCGGCGATCAGTTTTTCATTTCCAACGATATGACATTTAAAACAGGATTTGGACAAACCATAAATATCGGACGACCGTTTCATGCCAGCCTGGTCACAAAACTTGAGCCGCTCTGCCCTATGTTCCGGAGTTTCTTCTGCACGGGTGATCGGCATATTCTCATGATACGACTGATGACGATTGAGCCAGCCATCCTCTCCGCCGGCAGCACCATGGCACTTTTCACACGAAACTCCAGAAATCACTTTAACCTTTCCGTCTCGAACTGCCTTGGTGCCATGACAGTCCGCGCACATGGAATCCCCTTGTAAGTCAGCACTGGTCAGTCCCATTGCGGTTGCGTATTTCTTTGTGTTCCCTTCAAATTTATAGAGACGTTCATCTGGAGATTGAAAGTGGACTGTTTTCATCCAGGCTGCGACTTCAGAAGGATGACACTTCTTACAATCTGCTGCGACAACCCCCATCGTTTTTTTTGTTTGTTCTGCTTTTGACTTGGCGTCGGTCGACACAAATGAGGTGGCAGAAGCCGCAGGTTCGGTGGCGTACATCTTCTCAGAACAGACGGAAACAACGGCTTGCAGGATCAGGCAAACCACCATCAGAGTGAACAGGCAATTAGCTGGTTTGAGAGAGCGAAATCTGCGATCGGCGAGATTCATTCTGTGAAACTTTCTTTGCATGTGAATGGGAGATGAGCTAGAGTAATTTTAAGGATTGTAATGGTCGTTAATAAGCCAAAAGTCTCTTAAAATCACGCCTTAGAGTACCATGCGAAAACAAGACGACTCTGATAAATTAACGAATAGACTACTTGTATTACTACGCGATTCTGGTGACTAGTTTGAAGATTTTCTGACTAATTGGATGAAGAGCGGTTACCGCCCGTCAGAATATCCGTTTAAAAGGTAGGGCCCTGTGATCTTTATTAATTCAAACATGTCCGAACCCTCATTGTCAATCCTATGCAAAGCACAACCTCCGAGAGACAGACGATTAACAGGACCTACCCAATGATACATCTCATTGCAAAAGGACCAAGGCCGGGCGAAAAAATTGAATGGCATATTCCTGAATCGCAAAAAATGTTGTTAGGTCGGAGCGCTGACAACGATTGTGCCATCCCCTGGGATTCTACCATTTCTCGTATGCATGCTGAATTCCAACGCAACGAAGATCAACTGAATATTCGCTGCTTTCCAAGTGTACTGAATCAAATCAAGTTTGACGAGCAATTTCATACTGAGCTGACGATATCAGTGGGAGATACATTCCAGATTGGTGAGACTCAGTTTCAGTCGATAGAACGATCATCCAATTCTGGCGTTTTGGAGATTTTGGAGGATCTGGATACCGACTCTGGAATTTTAACTGAGGCCAGTCTACGGGTTACTGATCTTCGAATCGAAACGGTCACCAAAGCCGTCCCCAGCTTATGGCTTTGTAAAGATGAAGGAAACCTTGCAAAACAGGCGGCTTTGCTACTTAAGGATGTGATGCCACATGCAGACGTCGTGGCTGTCATCCAAAGCGATGGTCCGAAAAAGTGGAATGTCGCCCATTGGGAACAACCCGTTCCCGGTTTTCGGCGCGTTACGATCATCAGATCGCTGGTTCGTGACACCATCCGAAAAGGCGAGACTGCCATCGAAGTGGAAAGCAGTCGCAAAGGGACACCGCTCGCCAATGGCCGGTGGGCATTCTGCACACCAGTCAAAACGGAGGGAAATCAGAAATGGTGCCTTTACATCTGTGGTCGTTTTGGTGAAGAATCGCCTTCACAGGCCTATTTATCTACGAATGATTTGCAGGATGATTTGAATCTTGTTGAATTGCTGGCGCATATGTTGTCTGCCATTCGTCGTGTACGGAAACTGGAAGACCGATTTTCCGGAATAGAACAGTTTTTCTCTCCGGCAATTATCAAAGTCGTCTCAGAGGAAAATGCAAAACATACACTGGAACCGACGGAAACAGAAACAGCCGTCTTATTTTGCGACCTGCGGCGCTTCTCTCATATGACAGAACAGGCAGGGAAAAATCTGCAATTGTTTCTGGACCGCTTGAAGAATGCTCTGGGAGTCATGACTCAAAGTATCAGTAGTCAGAATGGGGTCATCGCAGACTTTCAGGGAGATAGTGCTCTTGGTTTCTGGGGGTGGCCTTTGCCACTTTCAAAAGGAGCCCTTCCAGCGTGCCGGGCGGCGTTGCAGATTCACCAGATGTTCAAGATTTCGAACAGTACTCATTTTAATGAGTTGAGTGGCTTCGAAGTCGGAATCGGCATCACACGTGGAAATGCGATTGCCGGGAAAATTGGAACCCGAGAACAGGCGAAAGTAGGGGTTTTTGGCCCTGTAGTCAACCTGGCCTCTCGCCTGGAGGGAATGACAAAGCAATTGGGGGTTCCAATTCTGATTGATGAAGCGACTGCTGCTGATGTACGAAATCTGCTTCCCGAGTCTGAAGGGCGTTGTCGGCACCTCGGTTTATTTCGTCCCCCTGGATTAGAAGCCCCGCTTTCGGTTTACGAATTATTACCCTCAGAAGGGAAAAGTTCGATTTCGAATCAGAATATTAAAGACTTTGAAGCAGCCGTCGATGCATTCATTGATGGAGACTGGGACAGTTCGCTTGATCTGTTAGGACATTTGCCCCCCAAAGATCGTGCAAGAGACTTTCTACTGCTCCAGATTGCCAGTCAAAATTACAAAGCGCCCTTTGACTGGGATGGCGTGGTCACACTCAAGAAATGACATGCGTTTAAGCCTGCAACCGCACTCAGAATACGTCCTTGAGCAGGCGGAACAATGCGAAACCCAAAAAATACATGTTTATACGAATATGTATTTTCCCTTCATTATAGCCAGTTCTCTGGTTTAATATTCAACAGATATTCCGATTATACCGATTATGAGTATTAGGCCTGCGACAGAAATGCTGCGCATCAATCAATTTCAATAGTCATACTTTGCTTATTCTACGCATTGTAGATCGGGAGTATAGGAATGGAGTCCTCTCCTCGCAGGAGCCAAAATAGTGTCTGGCGCTTTCTAGCGTTTATGGTCGTGGTTATGATCATTCTTCTCCCGAACATCTATTTCCAGTACGCACAAGCCGAGAATAAAAATCAGATCAGGCAGGCCAGTTCGCAAACCGCTTCAGCCACAGTGAGCAGTACCAGGACCTCAACGACCACCAAGCTTGAGCAACTCATGCAATCTGCCGTTGATCAGGCCCATGCTGAGTGTTATGAAGATGATCCCTTCCCTTCCGCCTCTAAATGTGGCAAATGTCATCCTCAGCATTATCGTGAATGGTCGGTATCACCGCATGCTTACGCACAGTTAAGTCCTGTGTTTAACGCAATGTCGAACAAACTGATCAAACTAAATAATGGCACACTGGGTGATTTTTGCATTCGCTGCCATACTCCCGTCGGCATGGCTTTATCTGAGCCGATCAACATGAGTAATCTGGACCGCCCCCCTTCCTCACGTGAAGGTGTAACCTGTGTGACCTGCCATCGCATCAATCAGGCGTGGGGGAAAGGAATCGCAGGTCGACAGGCTCTGGTGAGTGGAGATATTAACCAGGCAGTCTTTGGGCCGTCGGGTGGAGAAATTCTGGCAGAAGTTCTGGCAAATCCGGATAAATATGGTGTTCTGAAAACGTCCAAAGATCCTTCAATTCGAGGTCGTGCCATCCATGCGGAAGCCTATGAATTTTTCCAATTAACGACGCCAGGATTCTGCGGCAGTTGTCATGATGTGTTTGCGCCGAACGGCTTCCGACTGGAGGACGCCTTCAGTGAATTTAAACACTCACCATCCGCCAAGCAGTGCAAAGAAAACTGTCAGGATTGTCATATGGGTGCCGTTCCAGGCATCCCCTCGGGATACACCTTCTCTCCTGCTGCCATTGTGGGGAATGTGCCGACACCGGTTCGTAAACATACAAATCATATGATGATTGGCCCTGACTATCCGATTATTCATCGTGGCCTTTTTCCGCATAACCCCCAAGCGATCAAAGAAGAAAATTCGCAGCCCTCTCCCGATCAGGGGCTCGCCACGATGCGGGAATGGCTTTACTTCGATGATGCCGCCGGCTGGGGTACGCCTGAATTTGAAAAACACGTGATGAAAGAGACTTACTTTCCACCTCCCTGGGACAATCAAGTCACACGAATCAAGGCACGGCTTATTCTAAATGATCAATACGAATTGCTGGGAGAAGCGGCGACTCAGAGATTACAGCTGTTAAGAGCCGGCTATCACCTGGGCGAAATTCAAGTTGAAAAAGCAAAATGGTATGGACTGGATTTTTCAGTTCCCGTTTCCAATATCACACTGGGCCATGGCGTTCCCACCGGATTTGATGCGGAACGCGTTGTATTTTTACGAACCATGGTCTGGGATCAAAATGGGCAACTTGTTTTCCAATCAGGTGACCTCGACCCGAACGGCGATATTCGCGACTCTCACTCTCTCTATGTGCACAACGGAAAAATCCCGATTGACCGACAATTATTCACTCTGCAATCACGGTTCATTACCCGAAACATTCGGGGGGGCGAACGTGAGCAGGTTTTGAATGTGCCCTACTCTCTCGACCCACTGCCTTACTTCCGACCGGCTACGCGCCCGTTTACTGTTTTGGGTCGTCCCATTGGAGCACGCAAGCAAAAACAAAACATTCCCCCCAGAAGCAATCGACTGGCGAACTATCATGTTTCCCGAAAACAACTCACGGGACCGGGAAACTATACGATTCGCGTGCAACTGATTGCAGGCATGGTGCCTGTGAATTTAGTACATGAAATCTCGGACGTCGGGTTTGACTATGGCATGTCTGCCCGCGATGTTGCGGATGGCGTTGTCGACGGCCACATGGTGTTATATGAAAAAGTGGATACCGTCTGTATTCCCTAATATTGAATCAGCTTAATGAGAAGATTGAAACAACAATTCCTGTTCCTGATTCTAGCGAGTTCAATTCTGATGTACTCGGGAATTATTCATGCGCAAGCACCGGATGCCCCGGGCGTCGCCAGCCTGCCTCCTTCTCCGGAAATGGCAGAAGAAACACAGTTGGCTGATGAGTATGATGAATTTGACGAATACTATATTAACCCCTACGCCGATCGCGTGGAATATGATCCGAACGTGTATCATGATTCCGAGCCCCTCTATTGGAAGCTGGGCGAGATGGCAATGGACGCGTTAGCATCGCCAGCTGAACCCCTGGCCCATTTCGGTCAATGGCTCTTGTGCTCTGAGCATTATGCCCCGGAAACACCTTTGGATGACTTTCCCATCGGCATACAACCCATTCCCGAACGCCCTGATCTGCTGATTGAGACCAACGAAAAATTTCTGGGAGTTGGATTCCTGAACCAGGGAATCGTTATACCCACAGGCGCTGTCTGGCGGCCTTCCTTCTGGGTATTTGGTACATACCGAACCGGGTTGAACTACTTTGATAACCGTGCCGGGACTAACGTCACCGAATGGGCCAACCGCCTTGACCTGTTTGGACAGCTCAACCTTTCCGGAACAGAACGCATTCTTGTCGGGCTGCGTTCATTGGATAAAGAACTGACTGCCTCGCGGCTGTTTACAAGCTATGAGTTCCACGATGGAGAATGGCTTGATGGACTCAACGCCGACATTCAAACTCTGTTTTTTGAAGGTGATTTTGGCGAACTGTTTCCGAACCTGGATCCCTATGACGTGCATCGATACGATATTGGGTTTTCCGTTGGTCGACAGCCGATGTCGTTTCAACAGGGATTGTTAATCAACGAAGACATGGTGGATGCGGTCACCGTCACGCGGAACACAATCAACGGTGGTGGTGTTCTGAATATGCGCGTGACCGGCGTCTATGTAGAAGGTGATATCAATCGAAACAATAACGTTCATGATCCTGATTCCACCATGTACGGTATCTTCTCGGAGACGGACTTTGACGTCAGTACGGTCAACGCCGATGTGGCGACTGTCAACTCCAGCAATCCACAATTCGGCAGCATGACCGCTTTTGGATTGAGTGCGATTCAGCGTCTGCACGGATTCCACAATACCTATAACACTTCGTTCCAGGTGTTGGGATCGTTTCCTCACGATGGCGAAACCGCAGCATCCGGACAGGGAGAACTGCTCTTCAGTCAGATCTCCTTAACGCCACATCATTCGAATGACCTGGTCTACTTCAATGCATTCTGGGCCATCGACCAGTTTACATCGCCCGCACGAGGAACGCTGGCCGGCGGACCTCTGGGACAGGTTGGCCTGCTGTTTGCCGCCTCTGGCCTGGGACAATATGGTGCTCCCTTGAGTAACCAGGCAACCGATGTCGCGGGTGCCAGTCTGGGTTATCAGCTCTTCTATGATAAGACCCGCCAGCAGCTCATTTTCGAAATTGGTGGCCGCAAAGATACCAACGACGTCAACGATGGTGCCATCGGGGGCGCCATCCGCTATCAAAAAGCGATCGGCCAACATTGGATCATGCTACTCGACAGTTTTGTAGCCAAGCAGGAGTCACGGGGCGTTGCCTCGGGGGCGCGGATTGAATTTCTAGCTAAATTCTAATCCTCATCCGTCAGATTCACGGTATCTCACGTAGTAAACTCTGGTAGCCTCAACCATTGTACGTTTCACCTCAAGGGGTCGCAAAAGCCTTATAACCCCTGTAATTGAGCCACAATGATCCGCCTTGTCGCCTATGGAAGCAATCGGTTAGAATCATTACCGTCAATGATTTAGATACCGTTCGGGAGATACGTTAATTGTTGGATGAGCACGAAGATCAAGAGAATTTTCTGAACCGGTTACGGCAGGACCCGGAAGGCGTGCTTGCGGAAGAATATAACCAGTACCGAGACCGTCTGTGGCGAATTGTTAATTTTCGGCTTGATCGGCGTCTGCTCGGTCGAGTTGATGCGGATGATATTCTGCAAGAAGCGTATCTCGATGCGGCCACACGGATTGAACATTATCTGAATGACCCGGCGACCACATTTTTCATCTGGCTGCGAACCATCATCGGACAAACTTTGATCGACGTACACCGCCGTCATCTGGGAGCGCAAAAACGAGATGTCAGACGAGAAGTCAAAGCGAAGCGGAGAGTGTTTTCCGCATCCACTTCGTTTCAAATCGCCGATGTCTTGCTGGGCGACATGACGTCTCCGAGTCAGGCCGCGCTCAAAGAAGAACTGGCCGCACAATTACATGAGGCTCTGGAAAGCCTGAATGAAATTGATCGCGAGATTTTAGTGCTGCGTCATTTTGAAGAATTATCAAACCTGGAAGCATCGGAAGTACTTGAAATCGAACCCAAAACAGCAAGTATGAGATATTTCCGCGCCTTAACCAGATTACGCTCCATACTGGTACAAATTCCCGGTATCATAGAGTAATCAGCCGTCAATGTAGCAAATAGAATTGCAGAACCATATCTA